>NZ_BAAGXY010000146.1:0-18458 GCF_054779595.1 Angustibacter peucedani | reverse complement strand
GCCGACCGCGCGGCCGGCGTCGGGCGGCACCTCGGGCAGCGCGCCGTCGACGAGCGCCAGCCGGCCACCGCGCAGCGCCAGGCCCAGCGTCTGCGCGGCCGGCTCGGGGGGACCGAGCGGCGAGAGCAGCAGGTCGACCACGACCCCGTCGTCCTCGGTGCGGCGCAGCACCCGCTCGCCCTTGCGCTTGGGTCGGCGCAGGCCGCTGCCCTGCAGCGCCCGCAGCAGGTCGCGCGCGGCGACCGGCCGCGCGCCCGCGGCCACGAGGGCGTCGTGCCGCTCGGCCGGGACGTCGTAGTGGTCGCCCTCGAACGCCCGCGGCGGCACGCCGGCCGCGGCGGCGAAGGCGTGCAGCTCGTCGAACGAGGTGTCGCTGACCAGGTGCGACCACAGCCGTCCGTGCGCCGGCCAGGCCGGCGGGTCGATGAGCAGCGCCACACCCCGAGCCTAGGCCGCGGGGCCTGTGGACGACGGCCGCGGCGCCGGCGCCGGTTCGCCTAGCGTCGTGACCCCAGCAGACCGGACGACGAGAGGCCTTCACGATGAGCAGCCAGTTCCAGGTCGACACCGAGCGGATCGGCGCGGCCGCCGGCGACGTGGCGCGGATCAGCGCCGAGATCGACACCCAGGTGGCGGCCATGACCGCGACGCTCGGCGCGCTGCAGGACGCCTGGCGCGGCGAGGCGTCGGGGCGCTTCCAGGCGGTGGCGACCGAGTGGCGCGGCACCCAGGTGCGGGTGCGCGCGGCGCTCGACCACGTCGGGCGCCTGCTCGCCCAGGCCGGCCAGCAGTACGCCGCGGCCGAGCAGCAGAACGCGGCGCTCTTCCGCTGAGCGCTCACGTGGTGTTCATCACCCGCTCGTGCTGGTGACGGCGTGGCGTCGCGCGTCCTGCCCCGTTTTCGGGTACCAAAGAGGTGCAGGCATGCACCGCAAAAGCACGAGGCCCCTCCAAGTATGAGTTGGAGGGGCCTCGCTGTTTCGCGGCGCCTCGGTCGCGCTGCCGGCAAGCCGACCTCGTGACCTCTCGGGATGACGCCCGCCCGACCCGGCCGATCCAGCAGCCTGAGCTGCCGGGACACCGAGACGGATCGCTCCGCCCGACCAGGCCCGTCTGCTCCCGACGTCTCGTCATCGACGCCGCCCGCTCGGCAAGCCGCTCGGGGGTGGAGCCTCGGTCTCCTGACCAGCCACCTCAGTCCGTCTCGGCTGCCGTCCGCCCGGGTCGCCCCGGCCTTCCGGCCTCCGCTCGGTGCTGCGGTGTGGGAGATTTCTATCCTTCGATCTCGGTGCCGCGCAAGGGTTTTCGCGAGATTGCCGTCGCAGGTTCTCCAGCCGGCCAGCTCGGCCCTGTGGACCGCCTGTGGACCACGTGTGGACGGCCCGCCCCGGCGCTGGGGGCGGTGGGTCTGGTGTGACGACGTGGTGCCCACCGACGTCGTCCACACCCTGTGGACCAGCCGCGCACCCTGCCTGTGGACGCGATCTCACCACCTGTCCAGCATGTGGACACCCGGTGAGCGCCTCCGACGACGGGAACGCCGGAGGGCGGCACCCTCGCGGGTACCGCCCTCCGGGTCGATCTGGGTCGAGCTGGTCGAGCTGGGTCGAGCTGGGTCGAGCAGCGGGACTCAGAAGTCCATGCCGCCCATGCCGCCGTCGCCACCGGGCATGGCCGGGGCGGCCTTCTCCGGCTTGTCGGCGATGACGGCCTCGGTGGTGAGGAACAGCGCGGCGATCGACGCGGCGTTCTGCAGCGCCGAGCGGGTCACCTTGACCGGGTCGTTGATGCCGGCCTGCAGCATGTCGACGTAGTCACCGGTGGCGGCGTTCAGGCCGTGGCCCGACTCCAGGCCGCGGACCTTCTCGGCCACGACCCCGCCCTCGAGACCGGCGTTGATCGCGATCTGCTTCAGCGGGGCCTCGACCGCGACGCGCACGATGTTCGCGCCGGTGGCCTCGTCACCCGAGAGCTCCAGCTTGTCGAACGCGGTCTTGCCGGCCTGGATGAGGGCCACGCCACCGCCGGCGACGATGCCCTCCTCGACCGCGGCCTTCGCGTTGCGCACCGCGTCCTCGATGCGGTGCTTGCGCTCCTTGAGCTCGACCTCGGTCGCCGCGCCGGCCTTGATGACGGCCACGCCGCCGGCCAGCTTGGCGAGCCGCTCCTGCAGCTTCTCGCGGTCGTAGTCGGAGTCCGACTTCTCGATCTCGGCGCGGATCTGGTTGACCCGGCCGGCGATCGCCTCGGCGTCACCCGCACCCTCGACGATCGTGGTCTCGTCCTTGGTGATGACCACCTTGCGGGCGCGGCCCAGCATGTCGAGGCCGGTGTTCTCGAGCTTGAGGCCGACCTCCTCGCTGATGACCTGACCACCGGTGAGGATCGAGATGTCGCCGAGCATCGCCTTGCGGCGGTCGCCGAAGCCGGGGGCCTTGACGGCGACCGACTTGAACGTGCCGCGGATCTTGTTGACGATCAGCGTCGAGAGCGCCTCGCCGTCGACGTCCTCGGCGATGATGACCAGCGGCTTGCCCGACTGCATGACCTTCTCGAGCAGCGGGAGCAGGTCCTTGACGGTCGAGATCTTGGAGTTCGCGACGAGGATGTAGGGGTCCTCGAGCTCGGTCTCCATGCGCTCGGTGTCGGTGACGAAGTACGCCGAGATGTAGCCCTTGTCGAAGCGCATGCCCTCGGTGAGCTCGAGCTCGAGCCCGAAGGTGTTCGACTCCTCGACGGTGATGACGCCTTCCTTGCCGACCTTGTCCATCGCCTCGGCGATGAGCTCGCCGATCGACGGGTCGCCGGCGGAGATGCCGGCGGTCGCGGCGATCTGCTCCTTGGTCTCGACCTCGCGGGCCGAGGCCAGCAGCTGGTCGGACACGGCCTCGACGGCCTGCTCGATGCCGCGCTTGAGGGCCATCGGGTTGGCGCCGGCGGCCACGTTGCGCAGGCCCTCGCGGACCATCGCCTGGGCCAGCACGGTGGCGGTCGTCGTGCCGTCGCCGGCGACGTCGTCCGTCTTCTTGGCGACCTCCTTGACCAGCTCGGCGCCGATCTTCTCGTAGGGGTCGTCGAGCTCGATCTCCTTGGCGATGCTGACACCGTCGTTGGTGATCGTGGGGGCGCCCCACTTCTTCTCCAGGACGACGTTGCGACCCTTCGGGCCGAGCGTGACCCGGACGGCGTCGGCGAGGGCGTTCATGCCCCGCTCGAGCCCGCGGCGGGCCTCCTCGTCGAAGGCGATGATCTTGGCCATGCTGTCGGGTTCCTCCCGTGATCGGGTGGTGGTGACCGGCGGTGCCCGCGACGGACGGAGGCCGGCGCCGCGCTCTGGTCACGCGACGGCCGACGACCTCACCGTTCGGTCGACGTCTGGTAGCACTCACGTGCTGCGAGTGCCAGGTCAATGATTAGCACTCGACCCCCGCGAGTGCAAATGCCATCATCGGGCTCGTGAACGAGCCGCAGCGGCTGCGTCCGCGGGACTGGGTGCGCCGGGTCGTCAACGTGCTGTTCCTCGCCACGCCCGCCGGCCTGGTGCTGGCCCGGCTCGGGCACGCCACGCTGCGCCCCGGGGCGCGCGGCACCTGGGTGGCCACGGGCTACGCGGCCCGCTTCCCCGCCCCGCGCGCGCCCGCGGTGACGATCGGCGACGTCGTCCTGCTGCGGCTGGACGACGCGGCGCTGGCCCGCCGTCCGCGGCTGCTCGTGCACGAGGCCCGGCACACGGGCCAGTGGGCCTGCTGGCTGGGCCTGCTCGGCTTCCCGGCGGCCTACGGCGCAGCCAGCCTGTGGTCGCTCGCCACGGTCGGCAACCCGTCGATGAACAACGTCTTCGAGCGCCGCGCCGGCTTCGTCGACGGCGGCTACCTGCACGCCGACGACCCGGCCGCGGGCGACGGGCCGGTCAGCCCGGGTAGTCGGTCCCCAGCACGACCGTGACCCGGCTGCCGCCGTACAGCGTCGACCGGGTCAGCTCGGCCGGAGCGCCCAGGTCGTCGGCCACCGCCTGCGCGGTCGCCTTCAGCGAGCTGCTGCCGTAGTAGACCGTCGTCACGCCGTCGCCGGCGGCGTTGCCGGTGGCCCGGATCGTCCAGCCCTTGCCGCGCAGCGTGTCGGCCGCTCCGGCCGCCAGCCCCGAGCGGCCGGTGCTGTTGAGCACGGCCACGCTCTGCGTGCGGTCGGCGGTGGCGGTCGGCGTCGAGGTCGCGGTGCTGGACGACGACGGCTTGGTCGTGCGCGTGGACGACGACGTCCCGCTGGACGACGGCCCCGCGGTGACGGTGTTCGACCCGGTGGGCTGGTCGCTCCCCCCGCCCCACCAGCCGGTGGCCCACGCCACGATCGCGACGATGGCGACGGCGGCGACCAACCAGGGGACGGCACCGGCGACGCCGAGGCCGCTCGGACGATGGGCGCCGCGGCGCTCGCGGGTCAGGTGGCTCATGCGCTCGGTGCGGGCCGGGCCGCGGGCGGCGTCAGACCTTGAGGCCGAGCCGGCGCGCGGAACGGGCGCGCTGGCGCGAGGCCCGCATGCGCCGCAGACGCTTGACCAGCATCGGGTCGAACTCGAGCGCGTCCTGCCGGTCGATCAGGGCGTTGAGCACCTGGTAGTACCGCGTGGCCGACATGTCGAACAGCTCGCGGATGGCCTGCTCCTTGGCCCCCGCGTACTTCCACCACTGGCGCTCGAAGCTGAGGATCTCGCGGTCGCGCTCGGACAGCCCGGACGCCGGGCTCTGCGCACTGGTGCGGTCGGTCGTGGCGGCGTCCATGACCCCCACAGTAGACGGTGAACCACACCGATGTCATTCGCTCACCCACCTTCACGCCATGGTGTCGAGGATGTTCGAGATGTCACCCTCGCTCGTGTTGGGGTTGACCACCGCGAACCGCGTCACGGTCTCGCCCTCGTGCGAGGTCGGGACGACGAACGCGAAGTTCGCGAGCAGCAGCCGGTCGGACCACCGCTGGTACTGCTGCGGCGTCCACCCGACCCGGCGGAAGACCACCACCGAGGTGTCGGGCTCGCGCAGCAGCTCGAGGTAGTCGCGCCGCTCGATCTCGGCGGCGGCGTACCGCGTCACCTCCAGCGTGCGTTCGACCGCAGCGCTGTAGGCCGCCGTGCCGTGCGTCGCGAGGCTGAACCAGAACGGCAGCCCGCGGGCCCGGCGGGTCAGGCCCACCGAGTAGTCGCTCGGGTTGAACTCGGCCGCCTCGGTCAGGACGTCGAGGTAGCCGGCCTTCTGGGTGTGGGCCGCGCGGCCCTGCTGCGGGTCGCGGTAGATCAGCGCGCAGCAGTCGAACGGCGCGAACAGCCACTTGTGCGGGTCGACGATGAACGAGTCGCAGCGCTCGACGCCGGCGTAGCGGTCGCGGATGCTCGGCGCGGCCAGGCCGGCCCCGCCGTACGCGCCGTCGACGTGGAACCACACGCCGAGCTCCTCGCACACGTCGGCGACCGAGGCGAGGTCGTCGACGATGCCGAAGTTGGTGGTGCCCGCCGTGGCGACGACGGCGAACAGGCCGTCCGCGCCGACCGCCTCGAGGGTGCGGCGCAGGTTCTCGCCCGTCAGCCGCCCGGCGTCGTCGACCGGCACGCCCACGAAGTCGACGTCCATGACGTCGCACGCGCTCTTGATCGAGGAGTGCGCCTGGGTCGTGCCGGCCACCTTCCAGCGCGCCGGCGGCTCGCCCTCGCGGCCCATCCGGGCCGCGTGCCGGGCCGCCACGAGCGCGGACAGGTTGCCGATGGTGCCGCCGGGCACGAAGACGCCGCCCGCGCCCTCGGGCAGGCCGACGAGGTCGCTGATCCAGCGCAGGGCGGCGTTCTCGGCGTGCACCGCGCCCGAGCCCTCCAGCCACGAGCCGCCGTAGATCGACGACGCCCCGACGACCAGGTCGAACAGCGTGCTGGCCTCGGTGGGCGCGCACGGGATGAACGAGAGGTAGCGCGGGTGGTCGGTCGAGATGCAGGCCGGCGCGAGCTCGCGGGTGAACAGCTCGAGCGCCGCCTCGCCGCCGAGACCGGCCTCGGTGATCGTGGCGCCGGCCACCTCGTCCAGCTCGGCGGGGGTGCGGGGGCCGTCCAGCGGGACCGGGTCCATCCGCGAGCGCCGCCGGGTGTACTCCAGGACCGCCTGGGCCAGCGCTTCGACGTCCGCGTCGTATCGGTGCACGACCGAGCAGTGTAGGTGGGACCGCGGGGCGCCCTCCGAGGTGGCTCGACGGTGGCTCGGCGGCAGCTCAGCCGGTGACGGCGGGCTCCGTGACGGGGGTCGGCTCGGGCCGCGCGGCGCGCGGGGTGGGCCGCACGAGCGAGACCAGCGCGCCGACCAGGCACATGGCCGCCGCGGCGAGGAACACCACGACCAGCCCGTGGTGCAGCGGACCGCTGATCAGGTCGGGGAAGTACGTCGTCCCCACCAGCGTGCGGGCGTGGTCGGCCGGCAGGTGCGCCAGGACGTCGGGCCCGAGCATCTGCCGCACCGGGTTGTAGCCGAGGAACGCGGCGAACAGGCTGCCGACCGGCGGCAGGTCCGCGACCTGCTGGGCCGTGGCCGCGGGCACGCCCTGCGCCACCAGGCTGCGGTCGAGCGTGCCGGGCAGCCGCTGCGCGAGGCCCGCGATCATCAGCGAGAAGAAGATGCCGATCGAGAGCAGCATCCCGGCGTTCATGAAGGTCGCGCGCATGCCGGACGCCGAGCCCCGGTCGCCCGGCTCGACGGCGCCCATGATCGCGCTCGTGTTGGGGGCGGCGAACAGGCCGGAGCCGACGCCGTTCAGCGCGATGAGCGCGGCGAACCAGCCGTAGGAGAAGTTCACCGGCAGCAGGAGCAGCCCGACGAACGAGAGCGTCGCGACGCCGAGCCCGACCGCGGCGAACAGCCGCGAGCCGTACCGGTCGGACAGGTGGCCCGACACAGGACCGGCGGCGAGGAACCCGATGGTGAGCGGCACCAGGTAGATGCCGGCCCACAGCGGCGTCTGCTCGTAGTCGTAGCCGTGCAGGGGCAGCCACACGCCCTGCAACCAGATGATGAGCATGAACTGCAGCCCGCCGCGGGCCACCGACGCGAGCAGGGTGGCCGCGTTGCCGAGCGCGAAGGTGCGGTCGCGGAACAGCTCGAGGTGGAACATCGGGTGCTCGACCCGGCGCTCGACCAGCCAGAACACGACGAGCAGGACGACGCCCGCGACCAGCCCCGCGACGACCCAGGGGTTCGCCCAGCCGGTGTCGTGGTCGCCGTACGGCTGGATGCCGTAGGTGATCGCGGCGAGCAGCGAGGTCAGGCCGGCGCCGAAGGTCAGGTTGCCGACCCAGTCGACCCGGCCGCCGCCACGCTCGCCCAGCTCGTGCAGCGATCGGTAGGCCCACACCGTGCCGACCAGGCCGATCGGCACCGACACCCAGAACACCGAGCGCCAGTGCCACTCGGCGAGCAGGCCGCCGAGCACCAGCCCGACGAACGAGCCGGCGAGCGCCGCCACCTGGTTGATGCCCAGCGCCATGCCGCGCTGGTGGGCCGGGAAGGCGTCGGTGAGGATCGCGGTCGAGTTGGCCATGAGCATCGCGCCGCCCACGCCCTGGACGACGCGGAAGCCGATCAGCCACAGCGCACCAGCCCCACCGCTGAACGGCACGAGCGCGAGCGCCACCGACGACAGCGCGAACACCGCGAAGCCCGCGTTGTACGTCCTGACCCGGCCGTGCTGGTCGCCCAGCCGGCCGAGCGAGACCACCAGCACCGCCGTGACGAGCAGGTAGCCCATGAGCATCCACAGCAGGTAGCTCACGTTGGCCGGCTCGAGCGGGTCGAGGGCGATGCCGCGGAAGATCGCGGGCAGCGAGATGAGCACGATCGAGGCGTTGACCGTCGCGAGCAGCACGCCGAGCGTGGTGTTCGACAGGACCACCCACTTGTAGCGCGGGTGGGCGGTGTCGTAGCGGGGCGTGCGGGTGCTGGTGGGCACGGGTCCTCCGGATCAGTTACATCGTTAGCCGAAGTAATCCTAGCCGCGAGACGTCGTCCCGCGCCCGCCGGGACGGCGAAAGGCCCCGGCACGCGGCGCCGGGGCCCTTCGAGGTGGTGCGTGGTGCTCGGTGCTGGCTCGCGTCAGCGGGGGAGCAGCAGCCGCTGGCCGACGTGCAGCCGGTTCGGGTCGTGCCCGATCGAGCGCTGGTTCTTGCGGTACAGCGCGTGCCAGCCGCCGTGCACACCGGTGCGGGTCGCGATCGTGCTCAGCGAGTCGCCCGAGCGGACGACGTAGATGCCGGCGCGGCGGTTCGACGCGGCCTTCTTGGCCCGCTTGGCGGTCCAGTAGCCGGGCGAGTGGTGCGAGGCGTGCCGGGTGCTGCTGTGGTGGGCGGCCTTGTGGGCGGCCTTCTTCTTCACCACGGCCTTGCGGGCCTTCGAGCGGCTGACGCCCGGGTCGCCCGCGGCGTCCGCGCGGGTCAGGCCGAGCTTGCGCGAGCACGCGGGCCAGGCGCCCCAGCCCTGCGCGTCGAGCACCTTCTCGGCGACCCGGATCTGCTCGGAACGGGTGGCCCGGTGCGCCGACGAGGCGTACTGGCCGCCGCCGAACGCGCGCCACGTGCTGGGGCTGAACTGCAGCCCGCCGTAGTAGCCGTTGCCGGTGTTGATGGACCAGTTGCCGCCGCTCTCGCACTGCGCGAGGCGGTCCCAGGTGCGGCCGGTGGCGGCGCTCGCGGGGCCGGCGAGCGCCACGGGAGCCGCGACGACCGCACCGGCGGTGGTGATGCCGGCGACCACGCGGGCCGGGCGGCGGGGGGAGGTCGGGATGCGGTGACGCCCGGAGTACGTGGACATGCGGGGACGGCCTCTCACGCGCAGCGCCTTCGAGGTGAGCTGTCGGGTTCGGGTTCGTGAGCACCCGGCCGGACCGGCTCCTCGCGGAGCGGCACGGCTTCACCCCCAGTCCGCGGGCGGACGTCGTACCTGGGTCCCCCGCCTCCACCCGCATCAGGGTCTGCGGCCCGTCACCCGCCGGGTGGAGCTCGGCGCTGCGGGGACGGTCGTCACGTCGGTGACCTCACGACGGTACGGTCGCCCGCGCGAAGATCACAAGGGTTTCGCTCACTTTTCGTGATCAGTTGATCACTGCTTGTGGATCATGGCGCGGGCTGCGCGCCGCAGCAGCCGGCCGGGAGCGGCGTCCAGGTCGTGCGTCTGCGGCGGGTCGTCGGGCGCGGCGGGCTCGCCCAGCCAGAGCACCCCGCGCGAGGGCCGGCCGCCCTGGCGCAGCTCGGTGACCCGCACCTGCTCCTGCGCGCGGATCGCCGCCCACGCCCGCGCCATGCCGGGGCTCCAGGCGATGTCGTCGTGCACGACGACCGCCCGCGGCGCCGTCCGGGCGCGCAGCTGGCGGTGGTACTCCAGCGTCGGGCCCTCCTGGTGGTGGCCGTCGACGAAGACCAGGTCGAGCGGCTCGACCAGCCGGTCGAGGAACGGCCCGACCGTGTGCGAGAACCGCCCGACCCGGACGTCGACCACGACCGTCCGCAGGTCGTGCTCGGCCACGAAGGCGTCCAGCTGGTGCTGCGCGAGCGCCGCGACCTGCTCGTCGCCCTCGAACGTGGTCAGGTGACCGCCGCCGGCCGCGCTCATGCCCGCCAGCAGGTACATCGCCGAGACGCCGGCGGACGTCCCGAGCTCGACGACCCGCACCGGGCCACCGCCCGCCCGCTGCGCCGCCGCGTGCGCGAGGTGCGCGAGCCAGCGGCCCTGCGCCGGGTTGCTCGTGGCCCGCAGCAGCGCCCGCGCCCCGCGGCTGGCGACCCGCGGCTCGACGTGCAGCAGCCGTGCCCAGGGCTCGGCGTGGCGCACGAGCGCTCGACGCCGGCGGGCGACCGCGCGCAGCAGCGCGGGATCGGGTCCGGTGGGGGCGGGCATGCGCGGCACGATGGCACGAGCGGACCCTCCGCGGCCACGGCTAGGGTCGGCGTCGTGACCCAGCGCCCGCTCGCCGAGCTCGTCGACCCCGGGTGGGCGCGGGCCCTCGCACCGGTCGAGCCGCAGCTGCGCGAGATGGGTGAGTTCCTGCGGGCCGAGGTCGCGGCGGGCCGCGAGTACCTGCCCGCCGGCCAGCACGTGCTGCGGGCCTTCGAGCGGCCGTTCGCCGACGTCCGGGTGCTCGTCGTCGGCCAGGACCCGTACCCCACGCCCGGTCACCCCGTCGGCCTGTCCTTCTCGGTCGCGCCCGGCGTGCGGCCGCTGCCGCGCAGCCTGCAGAACGTCTTCCGCGAGCTGGTGCAGGACGTCGGCGTGGCCCCGCCGCGCGACGGCGACCTGTCGCCGTGGTGCGACCAGGGCGTGCTGCTGCTCAACCGGGTGCTCACCGTGGCGCCGGGCGCCTCGGCCAGCCACCGCGGCCGGGGCTGGGAGGCGGTCACCGACCAGGCCATCCGGGCGCTCGTGGAGCGCGGTGGCCCGCTGGTGGCGGTGCTGTGGGGACGCGACGCGCAGACGCTGCGCCCGCTGCTCGGGAGCACGCCGCGCGTCGAGAGCGCGCACCCCAGCCCGATGTCGGCCGACCGCGGGTTCTTCGGCTCGCGGCCGTTCAGCCGGGTCAACGCGATGCTGGCCGAGCAGGGCGCCGCGCCGGTCGACTGGTCGCTGGCCTGACGTGCCCCGCTCGGTGCGCCTGCTGGTGCTGGACGACGACGCCGAGCCCGTCGGCGTGCTCGGACCGCTCGACGTCGAGTCGCGCTGGTGGCCCGACGTCGAGCCGGTGGTCGCGGCGGCGCGCGACGCCGGCGCCGAGCTCGTCGTGCTGCGGCTGCTCTCGTCGCTCAGCACGGCCGACGACGACCCCGACGCCGGGTCGGTGGGCGGCCACGTCGTCTACCTCGCGCAGCTGACCGGACCGGCCCCCGACGGGCTGGGCCCGACGTCCGGCCTGCTGGACGACGACGCGCTCGCCGCCGTGCTGGCCGACCACCCGCTGCGGCTGCCCTACGCGCGCCCCGGCGGCCCGCAGGCGCTCGTGGCCTGGGCAGACGAGGTGCTGGCGGCGCAGGGACGGCCTCGCACCCGGCCGGTCGAGCAGGTCAAGACCTGGAACCTGTCGTCGATCCTGCGGCTGCCCACGGCCGACGGGCCGGTCTGGTGCAAGAGCGTGCCGCCGTTCTTCCGGCACGAGGGTGCGATGGTCGCGCGGGTCGCCGACCGGCACCCGCACCTCGTGCCGCCCCTGCTCGCGGCCGACGACGCCACGGGCACCGTGCTGCTCGCCGACGTCCCGGGCGAGGACCAGTGGGCGGCGCCGACCGACCGGCTGCTCGCCATGGTCGAGACGGTGGTCGAGCTGCAGGACGAGCAGGTCGGCCGGGTCGACGACCTCCTGGCGCTCGGGCTGCCGGACTGGCGCGGGCCGCAGCTGGCGGCGGCGCTGGCCGCGATGGTCGCCCGGGCCGACGTGCGCGAGCGGCTGGACGACGACGAGCTCGACCCGCTCGACCGGCTCGTCGCGGGGCTGCCGGACCTGGTGGCCGAGCTCGACGCCTGCGGCCTGCCGGACACCCTGGTGCACGGCGACCTGCACCCCGGCAACTGGCGGCACGGCCCCGGCGGACTGCTCCTGCTCGACTGGGGCGACAGCGGCGTGGGCAACCCGCTGCTCGACCAGCCCGCGTTCCTCGAGCGGGTGCCGGACGACGTCCGGCCGCTGGTGCGGCAGACCTGGACGGCTGCCTGGGCGCGCCGGGCGCCGGACGCCGACGTCGCGCGTGCTGGTGAGCTGGTGCGGCCGCTGGCGACGCTGCGGCAGGCGCTGATCTACCGGACCTTCCTCGACCAGATCGAGCCCGACGAGCAGGTCTACCACCGCGAGGACGTGCCGTTCTGGCTGCGGCGCGCGGTGGCGGAGGCGGCAGGCGCGACGGGAAGTTCGTGAGCCGAAGCATTCCCGGTCCGGGAATGTTGCGGTAACGATTGGCCGCCTGCAGCCGTGTTGCTACCGTCGTCGCATGGCTCGTCCCACTTCCGCCACCGTCCAGGCCTCGGTGGTGGCCTCGCGCGCCCTCATGGGCGTCATGGCGCGCTCCATGGCCTCGACGCTCGACCAGGTCTCGCTGCCGCAGTTCCGGGTGCTGGTGCTGCTCGCGGCGTCCGGCCGGCTGCGCACCGGCGCCCTGGCCGAGCGCACCGGCGTGCACCCCTCGACCCTGACCCGCACAGCCGACCGCCTGGTGCGTGGCGGGTGGGTGCGCCGGGTCGACAACCCGCTCAGCCGGCGCGAGGTGCTCGTCGAGCTCACCGACGAGGGCGCCGAGCTGGTGGCCGAGGTCATGCGGCGCCGCACGGCCGAGATCACCGAGATCCTGTCGCGCCTGCCGCGGGCGCAGCACCAGGTGGTGCTGGCCGGCTTCGAGGCGTTCGCCGCCGCGGCCGGAGAGCCCAGCGCTCAGGACCTGCTGGTGCTCGGCGCCTGACGCGAGCGCTGGCGGCGCAGCCGCTGCCAGCGGCGGTCGGCCGGGGCCGCCACGAAGTCCCCGAGCGCGACGCCGGCACCCAGCGCCAGCGCCGTCGTGACCGCGATGAACAGCGGCCCGATCCCCCGCTGCGCGTCCTCGGCCAGGACGCTCATCGCCCGGAAGATCGCCAGACCGGGCAGCAGCGACGAGAGCGCCGGCACCGACAGCACCAGGGCCGGGGCGTGCACCCGCCCGGCGACGGCGCGCGCGACGACGCCGATCACCGCGGCGGCGGCCGCCGTGGCCGCGGTGGCGCCGGCGATCTCGGTGGCGCGCAGCAGCCCGAACACCAGGTAGCCCAGCACCCCGACGGCGACGGCGGGCAGCACGTAGCGCCGCCGGCTGCGGTAGGCGACCGCCGTGGCGAGGGACGCGACGGCCGCGGCCGCCAGCCCTCGCCCGACGTCACCGGCGGTCGTGACCCCGGCGTCGACGTCCAGCACGAGGTCGAGGCGGCGGGCCAGGCCCAGCCCGATCGCGACCCCGCTGATGATGGCGGCCGCCGTGAGCAGCACCTCCAGCACGCGGCCGGACGCCGTCACCGCGAACCCGCTGATCGCGTCCTCGACGGCCTGCACCAGCATCCGCCCGGGCAGCAGGACGACGATGCCGCCCGAGATCACGGCCCCGGCGTCCGGCGCGTCGATCAACGACCACTCGACGGCGAGCACCGACACCACGCTCGCGATGGTGGCGCCGGCGAAGGTGACGAAGAAGGGCTGCAGCCCGCGGCGGGCCAGCACCCGGCCGAGCCGGTCGACCGCCACGCTCGCGACGAAGGCCAGCCCGGTCGCCCGGGGGCTGCCGCCCACCAGCACGCAGACCGCCGCGGCCAGGACGCCGTAGGCGAGCGAGACGACCCAGCGCGGCCACGGCTTGGGCGAGGTCTCGATCTCGCGCAGCCGTTGCGCGGCCTCCTGCCGCGGGCACCGGCCCTCGACGAGGTCCTCGACCAGCCGGTGGGCCGCCGCGAGCCGCGCGTGGTCGCGGCTCTGCGCGCGCGCCACCCGGACCAGCGTGAGCGGCGCGCGGTCGGGAGGGGCGTGCTGCAGCAGCATCGACTGCACGGTGATGTCGACCTCGACGTGGGTCAGCCCGAGCGCGGTCGTCACGGCGATCAGGCTGGCCTCGACGTCGCGGGTGCCGGCGCCGCTGCGGAACAGCAGCTCGCCCAGCCGCAGGCCGAACTCCACGGCCTCGCGGGCCTGGCGGTCCTGCGGCGCCTCCATGCGCGACGGCTCGCGGAAGGGCGTGCCGCGCAGCCGCTCGACGATGGGCATCGGGCCGGTCGGCTCCTCGGCCCGCAGCCAGCGCTGCCACGAGCCCCGGGCGGACGGCTCGGTCATGACCCCATCGTCCCACCCCCGGCGCGCCGCGCCGTCGGGGAGCGGGCAGCATGGGCGCCATGGCTGAGCAGACCCCGCGCTGGTCGCGGTACGTCGCCGTCGGCGACTCGTTCACCGAGGGCCTCGAGGACCTCGCGGACGACGGCACCTACCGCGGCTGGGCCGACCGGCTGGCGCAGCGGCTGGCGGCGGCGCGGGCGTCCGAGCCCTTCGGGTACGCCAACCTCGCGGTGCGCGGGCGGCTGCTGGGGCAGATCGCCGGCGAGCAGGTGCCGCAGGCGATCGGGCTGGGCGCCGACCTGGTGAGCCTGGTGGGCGGCGGCAACGACGTCCTGCGCCCCGGGGCCGACCCCGACGTCCTGACCGCCCGGCTCGAGCTCGCGGTCGCCGACCTGCGCGAGAGCGGGGCCGACGTCCTGCTGGCGACGCCGGTCGACCCGGTGCAGTCGCCGCTGATCAACCTGACCCGCGGCAAGGCGGCGGTGTTCGCGGCCGCGATCTGGTCGATCGCCCGCCGTCAGGGCGCCTACGTGCTCGACCTGTGGGGCATGAAAGCGTTGCAGGACAGGCGGATGTGGGCCCCCGACCGGATCCACCTCACCAGCGCGGGGCACGACCGGGTCGCGCTGTACGCGGCCGAGGTGCTCGGCCTGACGGGCGACGGCAGCTGGGCGGTGCCGCTGCCCCCGGCGCCGGCGCGCGTGCGCTCGGCCGCCCTGCGCGAGGACGCGCTCTGGCTGCGCCAGCACGTGGCGCCGTGGGTGGGCCGCCGGCTGCGGCGCGAGTCGTCCGGGGACGTCGTGCAGCCCAAGCGGCCGCAGCCGCTCCCGCTCGAACCGCCGCTCGAGCCGCGCGCGAAGGACTGACCCCGCGGGTCAGGCCAGCGCGCGGACGGCGTTCGACGGGCTCTCGCGCCCCATGACCCCGGCCAGCCAGACGCTGGTGGCCACGAGCTGCTCGAGGTCGACCCCGGTCGCGACACCCAGGCCGTGCAGCTGCCAGACGAGGTCCTCGGTGGCGAGGTTGCCGGTGGCGGACATCGCGAACGGGCAACCGCCGAGGCCGCCCGCCGACGCGTCGACGGTCGTGATGCCCTGCTGCAGGGCGACCAGGGTGTTCGACAGCGCCTGGCCGTACGTGTCGTGGAAGTGCACGGCCAGCCGCTCGCGCGCGACGCCCGCGTCGTCCAGGCGCTGCAGCAGGTCGACGACCTGGCCCGGGGTGGCCACGCCGATGGTGTCGCCCAACGAGATCTCGTGGCAGCCCTGCTCGACCAGCGCACCAACGACGTCGACGACCGCGGCCGGGTCGACGTCGCCCTCCCAGGGGTCGCCGAAGCACATCGACACGTAGCCGCGCACCTGACGGCCGGCGTCCAGCGCACCGGTCACGACCTCGGCGGACATCGCGAGCGCCTCGTCGCGCGAGGCGTTGAGGTTCTTGCGCGCGAACGACTCCGTGGCGCTGACGAACACCGCGAGCTCGGGGACGTCGCGCGCGAGCGCCCGCTCGAGCCCGTGCCGGTTCGGCACCAGCACCGGGGCGCGCACCCCGGCCAGCTCGCCGCTCGACAACGGTCCCAGCAGGTCGAGCAGCTGCTCGGCGTCCGCCAGCTGGGGCACCCAGCGCGGGTGCACGAAGCTGGTCAGCTCGACCGCCCGCAGCCCGCTCGCGACCAGCCGCCGCACCAGCTCGGCCTTGACCTCGACCGGCACGACCGCGGACTCGTTCTGCAGCCCGTCGCGGGCGCCGACCTCGTACACCGTGACCCGCTCGGGCAGTCCCGCGAGCGGTGTGACCTGGGGGCTTCGCACGCGCCGACCCTACGCGGGCGACGTCGTGCGGATCGACCTCACCACCGGTCGAGCCGCTGCTGCAGCCGGCGCAGCGACAGCTCGGCCGCGCGGTGCACCGCCGGGTAGGGGTCGTCGAGCGCGTCCCGGACGGCGTCGAGCGCCTCGCCCTCGCCGACCACGCCGAGCGCGCGCACGGCGGCCGCGCGCACGCGGGGCACCTCGTCGTCGACCAGCGGCTCGAGCGCCTCGCCCGCCTCGCCCAGCTCGCGGGCGGCGGCCACCTTGGCCGCCATCTCGCGCACCCGCCAGGCCTCGTGGGCCAGCGCGCCGACCACCGAGCCCGTGAGCACCGTCGACGGCGCCCAGACGTAGAGCAGGGTGCGCGCGGCCCAGACCTGCGGCCAGTAGGCGCGGCCGGTGGGGTCGACCTCGGGGTCGGCCGCGTAGCGCGCGGCCGAGACACCGCCGAGCCAGGTCAGGTGCGGTGCGTCGGGGTCGTCCGGGGCGACGTCGCCGCGCAGCAGGGCGGCGCACCAGCCGACGAGCTCGCGCTCGCCCAGCGTCTCGGCCGCGAGCAGGGCGCGCTCCTTCGGCGTGAGGCCGGCGCCGTCGTCCGGTGCGGGGTCCACGCGGCCGACGCTAGCCGCCGGCACCCACCGGCACCGACCGGCACCGTGCGCGATCTGACGAGTTCCTCGTCGGCGACGGGCGGATCGTCCCGGTTTGCCCGGCGGCGCAGGGGGAAACGTGTCAGATCGCGACCGGGGGGACGCAGGGAACCGAGTAGGTTGACCGGACGTCCTGTGGGGGCGAGGGGACGTCGTCCACGGTGGACGACGGGCGCGAGGGAGGACCACGTGACCGACGCATCGCCGGGTGCCGCGCAGGGCCAGGTGCCGGAGCAGGCCGCGCTCGCACCGCCGGACGCCACCTTGACGCTGACCGCGCCCGAGCCGGTCGCCCCGGTGGCCGCCACCGCCGCGCCCAAGATGGCGCCCGCGGTCGACCCGGCGGCGCTGCCCGGGCTGGACGCCAAGGTCGAGGGCTTCCTCACCTCCCTGCTGTCGGCCGCGCCGCACTCCCCCGAGTTCGCGGCCAAGGCGGGCGACGTCCGCACCATGGGCGACGTCGACATCCGCTCGGCCGCCGAGAGCTCCAACCGGCTGCTGAAGTCGCCCGTCCGCGCGCTGCAGGAGGGCGGGCTGGCCTCCGGCTCCAAGGTCGGGACGACGCTGGTCGAGCTGCGCCGCACCGTCGAGGACCTCGACCCGGCGGGTGCCCAGGGCGCTCGCAAGCTGCTCGGCGTGCTGCCGTTCGGCGACAAGCTCACCGACTACTTCCGCAAGTACCAGAGCGCGCAGAGCCACCTCGACGCGATCCTGCACGCGCTGCGCGACGGCCAGGACGAGCTGCGCAAGGACAACGCGGCGCTCAACCTCGAGAAGACCGAGCTGTGGGCCGCGATGGGCCGGCTCAACCAGTACGTCTACGTGGCCGAGCGGCTCGACGCCCAGCTCGCCGCGAAGATCGCCGACCTCGAGGCGACCGACCCCGAGCGGGCGCGCTCGCTGCGCGACGACGTGCTGTTCTACGTGCGGCAGAAGCACCAGGACCTGCTGACCCAGCTCGCGGTGTCGATCCAGAACTACCTGGCCATCGACGTCGTCATCAAGAACAACCTCGAGCTGGTCAAAGGCGTCGACCGCGCCTCGACGACGACGGTGTCGGCGCTGCGCACCGCGGTGATCGTGGCCCAGGCGCTGAGCAACCAGAAGCTGGTGCTCGACCAGATCACGGCGCTCAACAGCACCACGTCGACGATGATCGAGCGCACCTCGCAGATGCTCAAGGACAACTCCGTGCGGATCCAGGAGCAGGCGGCCTCGGCCACCATCGGCCTGCCCCAGCTGCAGGCCGCGTTCGCCAACATCTACGCGACCATGGACGCGATCGACTCCTTCAAGGTCACCGCGCTCGACAACATGGCCGCCACCATCGGCACCCTCGAGACCGAGGTCGGCAAGTCCAAGGCGTACCTCGACCGCGTGCAGCAGCAGGACGACCGCCTGGCGAGCGGCTCGCTCGACCTGGGCGGCACCTCGAGCTGATGGCGACCTGCTGATGGCGGCTCGCTGATGCCCGGGCTGGGGGACCTGCTCGCCCGCATGGCCGGACGACGACGCGCGCCGGACGACGTCCCGCGCCTCGAGCTGCCGCGCGTGCCGACGGCCGACGACCTGCTCGCCGCCGTCGACCGGGTCGAGGCGCTCGTGAGCGGCGGCGCCGTGCCGGCCGCGGTCGCCTCGCGGGTGGGCCGGGTGACGCGCACGGTGCGCGACACGGTGCCGCGCCTCGACCGGCTCGGCGCCGGCTCGCCCCAGGCCTACTCGGTGATGGCGACCGCCACCGACTACCTGCCCGAGGCCGTGGGCGGGTACCTGCGGCTGCCGCGCGACTGGGCCAACAGCCGCCCGGTCGACTCCGGGCGCACCTCGCTGATGGTGCTGATCGACCAGCTCGACCTGCTCGCGCGCACCATGGACCAGGTGCT
This sequence comes from Angustibacter peucedani, assembly GCF_054779595.1. Taxonomy (NCBI): domain Bacteria; kingdom Bacillati; phylum Actinomycetota; class Actinomycetes; order Kineosporiales; family Kineosporiaceae; genus Angustibacter; species Angustibacter peucedani. Next base: position 266 of record NZ_BAAGXY010000146.1, on the reverse strand, counting down.
CGACGCCGTGAACCGCGAGGACGCCGCCGCGCTGGTGGCGCACGGCCGGTTCCTCGCCGAGAAGTTCGGCAGCGCGTCGTCCGGCGGCGCGCTCGACCTCGGCGTCCCGGACCCGGGCAGCCTCGAGGCCGGACGGCTCCGTCCCCCGGAGGCGACGTGAGCACCGCCGGCCCCGCGCTGCAGGCCGCGCTCGACGCGCTGGCCGCGGCCGCCGTCCGGGCCGGGCTGGACGACGGCGCCGCCCGGGCCGAGGGCGCCGACCAGCC
>NZ_BAAGXY010000145.1:0-6353 GCF_054779595.1 Angustibacter peucedani | reverse complement strand
GGCCGCGTCGGCCAGCGCCGCGCCGGCCGCGCGCAGCGCCAGGTCGACCTCACCCAGGTGCCAGAGCGCCAGCTGGTCGGGCTCGCGTCGCCCGGCCGCCGCGTGCAGCGTGCGTCCCAGCGCGACCGTGGCGCCGTACCAGCAGGCCGCGACGCCGGCCCCGCCGTGGGCGAAGCCGGGACGCCGCAGGTACCACCCGTCGTCCCCCACCGGGACGGCCGGGACGTCGTCCAGGTCGACCGGACCGGACGGCACGGCCGTCAGGCCGCGCGCGTGCCAGGTGCCGTCCTGAACGCGAACCCCGCTGTGCCGCAACGAGATCGCGAAGAGCCGCCGGTCGCCGTCGGTGTGCGCCGTCACCAGCGCGTGGCTCAGCGCACCGGCCAGCGAGCACCACGGCTTGGTGCCGGTGAGCCGCCAGGACCCGTCGTCCGCCGGGGTCGCCTCGAGCCGGGCTCCCGGGCCCTCGGCCGCGAAGACGCCCCACGTGGTGCCGTCCAGCGGCGCGGCGCCGACCACGTCCAGGGCCACGGGGTCGACCTGCGGGTCGTCCCCCGCCTCGCCGAGGATCGCGACGGCGTCCAGGTGCGCCTCCACGACCCGTGCCGTCGTGAGGTCGACCGCGGCCAGCGCGGCCAGCAGGTCCCAGCGCTCGGCCGTGCTCCCCCGCCCAGGCAGCGGCGCCTCCCCGGTGAGCCGCGCGGCCAGCGCCAGCGCGGCGTCGACGTCCGGGCCGTGCACGGCTGCCACCCGCTCCTGCAGCTGCGGTCGCAGCGCCTCGCCCACCACCACGTGCCGGCCCTCCTCGCCCCGTACCCGCCTCCCGCAGGCGGTCCGCCGAACGTAACGCCGACCTGGCCCCGGCGCTCGGCGTGCGGCTGCGGCCACGGCGGGGGAAGGTGGGGGGACGTCCAGCCAGCGGCGTGCCACCGATCCCGGCGGCCCCGCGTGGCCGCCCGCCCTGGAGGGCACCTGTGACGACCGCACCCCGCGAGCCGCTGAAGGCGCTGGCCCTCGTCTGCACCCTGACGCCCTCGCCAGCGGCGTCCAGCAGCCAGCTCATCGCCGAGCAGCTGCTCGACGCCCTGCGCGAGCACGACGTCGAGGGCAGCCTGGTGCGGGTCGTCGACCACGACGTCCGTCCGGGGGTGCAGCTCGACATGGGCGACGGGGACGCGTGGCCGGCGATCCGCCAGCAGCTGGTGGAGGCCGACCTGCTCGTGCTGTCGACGCCCACGTGGATGGGGCAGCCGTCGAGCATCGCCCAGCGCGTCCTCGAACGCCTGGACGCCGAGCTGTCCGAGACCGACGACGAGGGCCGGCTGCTGACGTACGGCAAGGTCGCCGTGGCCGCCGTCGTCGGCAACGAGGACGGCGCGCACCACATCAGCGCGATCCTGTTCCAGGGTCTCAACGACGTCGGCTTCAGCCTCGCGGCCCTTGCGGTGACGTACTGGAACGACGAGGTCAAGGGCGAGATGCGCGACTACAAGGACCTGCCGGAGACACCGGAGGGCGTCGCCTCGACGACGCGCACCGTAGCGGCCAACGCCGCCCACCTGGCGCGGCTGCTGAAGGAGGCGCCTTACCCGGCCTCGTCCTAGCCAGACCCGCAGGATCCGTTCTCGGGGAGTGAGAAGGAACCTCATGCACGTCGCTGCGCTGCCGGGGGAGCAGCCCAGGTCGACCAGCTCGCGACCCGTCGCGGCCGACGGCTACGGCGACCCGGACCACGACGACGCGGACGCCGTCGGGGTCGACCCGCCGGTCAGCCCACCGCCGCAGGAGCCGGTTCAGCGAGCGGCCCGCGGACCCGCGTCAGCCGCGTCGGAGCCACCGGACGACGAGCCGTCCTGACGCTGGAAGAACGAGATGCGTCCGTCGGCCTCGAGGACGGCGAGGTCGACGTCCGCCATCCGGCGCACGCCCTGCTCGCGCGCGGCCTCGTAGAGGTCGTCGGTGGTGAGCCGCTCGGCGTCCATCACGGGGCGCTGCATCTCCCCCGCGCTGACCACGACCACCGGCGCGCCGTGCACGACCGGGCGCAGGCGCGGCCAGCGGAAGTTCACGTACGACAACGCCGACGTGAGCAGGGCGAACACCGAGATGGCCAGCACGGCACCGGTGAGCGAGTAGTCCTGCTGGGTCACGCCCTGCTGCACGAGGTCGCCCATCGCGACGTAGAGCAGCAGCTGGAAGGTGCTGAGCTCGCCGAGGGTGGCCTTGCCGGTGGCCCGGGTGACCATCCACAAGAACACGTAGATGACGGCAGCACGGACGACGATCTCCACGTCGGCCTCCTCAGGGCAGCAGGAACGTCTTGTAGCGCAACGAGACCCGCGGCTTCCCGTCGGTCATCACGGTGACGGTGCCGTCGCGCCCGAGCTGGCTGCTGGGCGCGATGTACGCGTCGTAGCCGACGACGAACGTGTCGCCCGGCGGCGGGTCGAAGTCGAGGTAGACGAAGTGACCGGCGCGGGTCTCGCCGGAGGGCTCGGGGAAGAAGCGCTGCGACTCGAAGATGTCGAAGTAGTCAGCGTCGACCGCCAGCGTGATGGCCCCGTCGAACCCGCCGGGGTGCCGCACCTGCACGGTCCACGGGACGTCCCAGCCCGACCGCGCGATGCGCGCGTAAGTCAGCGTGGCGGTGTACCCGTCGCCGGTGGCCGTGCGCTGCGCGGAGTGCACGCCCAGCAGCCCGGTGGCACCGGCCGCCACGACCAGCACCATCACCAGCACGCCAACGCGGCGCCAGCGCTGCGCGGTGCGGGCAGCGCCGTGGTCGCGCACCGACGGCAGGGTCTCGGGCTCCTGGTCGTACGCGACGGTGCGGAACGGCACGGCGCGGCCTAGCCGTTCGGGCCGATGTCCGGACCCTCGCCGGGTCCGGCGTCGTGCTCGTCCGCGCGCTCCTCGCCCTGGTCGCGCGGGACGAACCGCGCGTCCAGCACCGTGATCCGGCCCTCGGCGGCCTCGGACGCCACGGCGTCGACCCAGCGCTCCGGTTGCGGCGGCAGCCCGGCCTCGGCCACCGCGACGTCCAGGCGCTGGCGCAGGTCGGCGACCGACCGTCCCGGTCCGTAGCGCGCGAGGTCGACCACGACCTTCTGCAGGACTTCCTTGTGCCGCAACGTCTCGTCCTGGTCCTCGTCGACCGCGAGGGGCTGCGGCACCTCACCAGGTTCGTCGGTGCTCATGAGTCCCACCCTCTCGCCGTCGCGCGCCGCCCGCACGCCGGAGCGGGCCAGGACTAGCGTGACGAAGGTGCTGGGACTACCTGACGACGTCACCGCCTGCCTCTTCGACCTGGACGGCGTGCTCACCGACACCGCCAGCGTGCACACGCGCGCGTGGAAGGCGATGTTCGACGCGTACCTGCGCTCGCGGGCCGACCGCACGGGCGAGGCCTTCGTGCCGTTCGACGCGGGGGCCGACTACCAGCAGTTCGTCGACGGCCGACCGCGGGACGACGGCGTGCGCACCTTCCTCGCCAGCCGCCACATCACCCTGCCGGACGGCGACCCCGACGACCCCGCGGACCAGGCCCCGGGCGCCGAGACCGTGGCCGGGCTGGGCAACCGCAAGAACGCGGCCTTCCAGCAGACGCTGCACACCGACGGTGTGACGGTCTTCGAGGGCTCGCGCCGCTACCTGCAGGCCGTCACCGACGCCGGGCTGGCGGTGGCCGTGGTGTCGTCCAGCGCCAACACCCGCGACGTCCTGGCGGTCACCGGTCTGGACCGGTTCGTGCAGCTGCGGGTCGACGGCATGACGATCCGCGAGGAGCACCTGCGCGGCAAGCCCGCGCCCGACACGTTCCTGCGCGGGGCCGAGCGGTTGGGGGTGGAGCCGGCGCGGGCGGCCGTCTTCGAGGACGCGCTGTCGGGCGTCGAGGCGGGCCACGCCGGCCGCTTCGGGGTCGTCGTCGGCGTCGACCGGGTCGGCCACGCAGACGCCCTGCGCGAGCACGGCGCCGACGTCGTCGTCCAGGACCTCGCCGAGCTGCTGGAGGCCCGCTCGTGATCACCCAGAGCGCGTTCCCCGTCGAGCCGTGGCAGGTGCGCGAGACCCGGCTCGACCTCGACCTGATCGCGCAGTCGGAGTCGATCTTCGCCCTGAGCAACGGGCACATCGGCCTGCGCGGCAACCTCGACGAGGGCGAGCCGTACGGCCTGCCCGGCACCTACCTCGGCTCGTTCTACGAGACCCGGCCGCTGCCGTACGCGGAGGCCGGCTTCGGCTATCCCGAGGACGGCCAGACCGTCGTGGACGTCACCAACGGCAAGGTGATCCGGCTGCTCGTCGACGACGAGCCGTTCGACGTCCGGTACGGCGAGCTGCTCGACCACGAGCGCACGCTCGACCTGCGCGCCGGTACGCTCGTGCGCACCGCGCGCTGGCGCTCCCCCGCCGGCAAGCAGGTGCGGCTGCGGTCGACCCGGCTGGTGTCGTTCCCGCAGCGCGGCGTCGCCGCGATCGAGTACGTCGTCGAGGCGCTCCACGAGTTCACCCGGGTGACCGTGCAGTCCGAGCTGGTGGCCAACGAGGACCAGCCCACGCGCAAGCGCGACCCCCGCGTCTCGGCCGTGCTCGACCGGCCGCTCGAGGCCGTGATGCACGAGGGCACCGACCGCGGAGCCCTTCTGCTGCACCGCACCCGGTCGAGCGGCCTGATGATGGCCGCCGGGATGGACCACGAGATCGAGGTGCCCGGCCGGGTCGAGGTCGAGACCGACTGCACCCCCGACTACGCCCGCACCACGGTCACCTGCGGCTTGCGGCCCGGCCAGCAGCTGCGGGTCGTGAAGTACCTCGCGTACGGCTGGTCGAGCCTGCGCTCGCGGCCGGCGCTGCGCGACCAGGTGGCCGGCGCGCTGACCGGGGCGCGGTACAGCGGGTGGCAGGGGTTGCTGGACTCCCAGCGCCAGTACCTCGACGAGTTCTGGGACGGCGCGGACGTCGAGGTGGAGGGCGACGCCGACATCCAGCAGGCGGTGCGGTTCGGCCTGTTCCACGTGCTGCAGGCGAGCGCCCGCGCCGAGCGCCGCGCGATCGCCGGCAAGGGGCTGACCGGCCCGGGCTACGACGGGCACGCGTTCTGGGACACCGAGGCCTACGTGCTGCCGGTGCTGACGTACACGTTCCCGCAGGCCGCGGCCGACGCGCTGCGGTGGCGCGCCACGACGCTCGACCTCGCCCGCGACCGCGCGCAGCAGCTGGGGCTGGAGGGCGCGACGTTCCCGTGGCGCACGATCCGCGGCCAGGAGTGCTCGGCCTACTGGCCCGCGGGAACGGGGGCCTTCCACGTCAACGCCGACGTCGCCGCGGCCTTCGAGCGGTACCGCCTGGTGACCGGCGACCACGGGCTCGAGCGCGAGTGCGGGCTCGAGGTGCTCGTCGAGACGGCGCGGCTGTGGATGTCGCTGGGCCACCACGACCGGCACGGCGTCTGGCACGTCGACGGCGTCACCGGACCGGACGAGTACACCGCCGTCGTCCGCGACAACGTCTTCACCAACCTCATGGCGGCGCACAACCTGCGGTGCGCCGCCGCGGCGTGCGAGCGCAACCCCGAGCTGGCGCAAGGGATGCACGTCGACACCGAGGAGACCGCGCGTTGGCGCGACGCCGCCCGCGACGTGCACCTGCCGTACGACGAGGAGCTCGGCGTGCACCAGCAGTGCCAGGGCTTCACGACGTTCGCGGAGTGGGACTTCGAGGCCAGCGAGGGCCAGTACCCGCTGCTGCTGCACGCGCCGTACGTGCGCCTGTACCCGGCGCAGGTCATCAAGCAGGCCGACCTGGTGCTGGCCATGCAGTTCCAGGGCCACGCGTTCACCGCCGAGCAGAAAGCGCGCAACGTCGACTACTACGAGCGGCGCACGGTGCGCGACTCGTCGCTGTCGGCCTGCACGCAGGCGGTGATGTGCGCGGAGGTCGGGCACCTCGAGCTGGCGCACGAGTACGCGTTCGAGGCGGCTGCGATCGACCTGCGCGACCTGCACCAGAACACCCGCGACGGGCTGCACATGGCCTCGCTCGCGGGTGCGTGGACCGCGCTGGTGGCGGGCTTCGGCGGTCTGCGGGACGACGAGGGCGTGCTCTCCCTCGACCCGCAGCTGCCCGAGGGCATCAGCCGGCTGCGGTTCCGCGTGCACTGGCACGACGTGCGGCTGCTCGTCGACGTCCAGCACCACGAGGTGACGTACTCGGTGCGCGACGGGGGGTCGGCGCGGCTGGCGATGCGGCACGCCGGGGAGGACGTCGAGGTCACCGACCGCGAGCCGCTCACCCGGCCGTTGCTGCCGCGACCGCCGCAGCCGCTGGGCCGCGAGCGCGCCCAACGCGGCTGA
>NZ_BAAGXY010000144.1:0-8272 GCF_054779595.1 Angustibacter peucedani | reverse complement strand
CGCGCCCGTCACGCCCGGCGACCGGCTCGCCGCCGCGCTGCACCGCGTGCGCGAGGCGGGGCAGGGCACGCCGGGCCGCATGCGCCTGGTCTCGGCCGGCCTGGTGCTGGTCAGCCTGCTGCTCGGTCTCGGTGCGGCGCAGTCGTTCCGGGCCGCGCAGGGCGCGCTCGACCGCGCCGACGCCAACGCCGCCCAGCTGGTGCGCCTCACCGACCTGCGCACCAGCCTGGTGCGCGCCGACGCCGACGCGACCAACGCCTTCCTGGTCGGCGGTCTCGAGCCCGCCGACCAGCGCGCCGACTACGACACCGCCGTCCAGCGCGCGGCCGCGACGCTCGCCCGGGCGGCCCGCTCGCAGCCCGCGGACGTCGACGCGCTCGCCGCGCTGAACCGCTCGGTGCAGAGCTACACCGGCCTGGTCGAGCTGGCCCGCGCCAACAACCGGCAGGGCCTGCCGCTCGGCGCGCAGTACCTGCGCGACGCCAGCGCCGGGCTGCGCTCGGACGCGCTGCCGCTGCTCGAGTCGCTGACCCGGGCCAACCAGGACCGCGTGCAGGCCGAGTTCACCCACGCCCGGCAGGCCGTCGCCGCGCTGGTGCTCACCGGGCTGCTCGCGCTGGCCGCGGTGGTCGTCGCGTCGCTGTGGCTGTCCCGCCGCACCCACCGCTACCTCAACGTCCCGCTCGTCGCGGCCGGTGCCGTCGTCCTCGTGACGCTCGTCGCCGGCGGGGTGGCGCTCGGCGACATCGCGTCGACGGTCGGCGCCGTGCGCGACGGCCCGTACTCCCAGGCGCGCGCGCTGTCGGAGGCGCGCGTGGCGGCGTTCGACGCCAAGGCCAACGAGAGCCTCACCCTCATCTCGCGCGGCTCCGGCGCGGCCTTCGAGGCCACCTGGAAGGAGTCCGCCGGGACGACGTCCGCTCAGCTGGGTCGCACGCCCGACCTGCAGGGGGTCTGGACGACGTACACGCAGGGGCACACCGCGATCCGCGCCCTGGACGACGGCGGGCAGTGGGACCGCGCGGTCGCCGCGGCCACCGACCGGTCGGACGGCAGCACCAACGCGGCGTTCGCGCAGTTCGACGAGCAGTCGCAGACCGCGCTCGACCAGGCCAGCAGCAGCACCAGCCGACGGCTGCTGGACGCCGGGAGCGGCCTCGGGCTCGCGACCTGGCTGGCGGTGCTGGCCGGGCTCGCGGCGGCGGTGCTCGCCTGGTGGGGCCTGGCCCAGCGGATCGAGGAGTACCGATGAGCGCACGGCTGCGGCCCGGGATCGTCGCCAGCACGGTCGCCCTCGCCGTCGCGGCCCTGGCGGCCTGCACGTCCTCGGCGTACGAGGCGACGCCGCTGCCCACCCCCGCGACGTCGGCGGCCACGGCGACGCCGTCCCCCACCTCGTCGACGAGCGCCCCGGCGTGCTCGAACCCGTTGCGGTCGTACGCCCCACCGTCGTCCGTGCCGACCGACCTGCAGAACTACGCGACGGTGCGCCGCATCCAGGCGCGCGGCCGGCTGGTGGTGGGCGTCTCGGCCGACACGCTGCTGCTCGCGGCACGCAACCCGGTGAGCGGCCGGATCGAGGGCTTCGACATCGACATGGCGCGGCTCGTCGCCGACGCGATCTTCGGCGACCCGGACAAGATCGAGCTGCGCGTCATCACGACGGCCCAGCGCATCCCGGTGCTGCAGGACGGCAGCGTCGACCTCGTCGTCCGCAACATGACCATCAACTGCGTGCGCTGGCAGTCGATCGCGTTCTCGGCCGAGTACTACCGCTCGGGCCAGAAGGTGCTGGTACCGCTGGGGTCCAAGGCGCGCAGCCTCGCCGACCTGTCGGGCCAGCGGGTGTGCGCGCCGACGGGGTCGACCAGCCTCGACAAGCTCAAGGACTTCCCGGCCGTGGTGCCGGTGCAGGCGGCCACGCACACCGGCTGCCTGGTGAAGTTCCAGCAGGGGCAGGCCGACGCCATCACCGGCGACGACACCGTGCTGGCGGGCCTCGCGGCGCAGGACCCGTACGCCCGGGTGGTCGGCGACGCGTTCACGTCCGAGCCCTACGGCATCGGCGTCAACGCCGACAACGTCGACCTGGTGCGGTACGTCAACGCGGTGCTGGCGCGGGCCAAGGCGGACGGCAGCTGGAAGGCCGCCTACGACCGCTGGCTCGCCTCCGCGCTGGGCAGCGCCCCGACCCCGCCGACCGCAGTCTACGGGCGCTGACGACGGCGATGACGACCACCTCGACCACCGCTCCCCCGGCGCCCGCGCGCCTGGGCGAGGCGGCCGCGCCCGCCGCGATGCTGCGGTACCTGGCCGACCTCGGCGCCTGGCGCGACAGCCGGCGCAGCGAGCTCGACGCCCTCGACCAGGCCGCGCTGGCGGCCCCGGACGCCGCGTCCCTCACGGACGACGTCGCGCTGTCGATGGCGCTGTGGCAGGCGGTGTCGACCCGTCTGGTCGAGCTCGAGAAGGTCTGGGACAGCGGGCGCGTGGGCCGGGTCGAGCTGCTGCAGCTCTCGTCGCTCGTGTGGGGCCGTCTCGACACCGCGGCCGCGGGTGCGCCGACGACGGCGGCCTCGCTCGCGGTGTCGGTGCCCGAGGCGTGCCGCCTCTCCGACGCGCTCACCGGCCAGCTGCGGCAGCGGCTGTCCCTCGACCCGGTCGGCACCGACCTGGCGGCGCACCTGCGGTCGTTGCGCGCGACGGTCGAGCGGATCCGCGACCTCGTCCCCGTGGAGCCCTACGGCGCCACCAGAGACGCTGCGGCGCAACGGCTCCAGCGGCTCGACCGGCGCGTCGACGACCTGGCGGCGCGCGCGCAGCGCGGTGCGGACGTCGCCGGGCTCGTCGGACCCCTGGAGGCCGACGCCGCCGTGTGCGAGCGCGACCTGATCGTCGCGGCCGCGACCCGGCGCGCCGACGAGCGCGACCTGCGGCTGGCGCACGAGACCCGCGTGCGGCCGGTGCGCCGGGCCGGTGGGGCCTCGCACGTCGTCGACCGCTGCGTGGCCGAGGTGGTCGACGCGCCCCGGCTGGCGGTGCCGCGCGTCGAGGCGCTGGGCGAGGTGCCGGCCGAGGCCGCGGCGGTCGACGCGTACCTGGCCCGGCTGGCGGACGTCGAGCGCGCCCTCGCGGTCGCCGAGCAGGCCTACAGCGCCCCCCTGGCCGAGCGCGACGAGCTCACCGCCCGGCTGGACGCCTACCGCGCCAAGGCCTCCGGGCTCGGCCGCGCCCAGGACGAGGAGGTCGTCGTCATGCACCAGCAGGCCGCGAAGCTGCTCGCCGCCGTCCCCACCGACCTCTCCCGGGCGCGCGCGGCGGTCGCCGCGTACCAGACCCTGCTCGGCTCCCCGGCGAGCGACCCGACCCCAGGACGGCCCGCATGACCGACGTCTCGACCGGCCTGCCGTGCACCCAGCCGGGCTGCACCGGCCACGTCCTCGACGGCTACTGCGACGTGTGCGGGTCGCCCGCCGCGGCGTCCCCGGCGCTGTCCGGCGGTCCCGCGAGCGGCCCCGCGAGCGGCGCGTCCGGCGCCCCGGCCGGCACCGACTCCGCGCCCACCAGCGTCTCGCGCGCCTCGAACCGCCTGGCCTCGACCCAGATGGGCTCGGCGCGCGCCGCGAGCAGCGGCTCGAAGGTCACCCGCCGGCAGGGCACGTCGTCCGCGCGCCTGCGGGCCGCCCGGCTCGGCGCCGGGCTGACCACCGTGCCGCCGCAGCCTGCGGTCGACGCGGCGAAGGCGATCATGGCCGACCCGGTGGTGGCCGAGGACAAGCGGGTCTGCCCCTCGTGCGGGGCCCCGGTGGGCCGCTCGCGCGACGGCCAGCCCGGCCGGGTCGAGGGCTTCTGCTCGCAGTGCCGCAACCCGTTCTCGTTCGCGCCCAAGCTGCAGGCGGGCGACCTGGTGGGCGGTCAGTACGAGGTGGCCGGCTGCCTCGCGCACGGCGGCCTGGGCTGGATCTACCTGGCGCGCGACCGCAACGTCTCCAACCGCTGGGTGGTGCTGAAGGGCCTGCTCAACTCGGGCGACGCCGACGCCCTGGCCGCCGCCATCGCCGAGCAGCAGTTCCTCGCGCAGGTCGAGCACCCGCTGATCGTCGAGATCTACAACTTCGTGACCCACGAGGGCGCCGGCTACATCGTCATGGAGTACGTCGGCGGCACGTCGCTGAAGGCGTTGCTCAAGAACCGGATGAAGAAGGCCGGCCGGTACGACGCGCTGCCGCTCGACCAGGCGATCGCGTACACCCTCGAGGTGCTGCCGGCCTTCCAGTACCTGCACGACCTCGGGCTCGTCTACTGCGACTTCAAGCCCGACAACATCATCCAGGTCGGCGACGACGTGAAGCTGATCGACCTCGGCGGCGTGCGCCGGCTGGACGACGCCGACTCGGCGATCTACGGCACCGTCGGCTACCAGGCGCCCGAGGTGCCCGAGGTCGGCACCAGCATCGCGAGCGACATCTACACGATCGGCCGCACGCTGCTGGTGCTGGCCATGGAGTTCCGCGGCTACCAGTCGACGTACGTGGCGTCGCTGCCGCCGGTCGAGAGCACGCCGCTGTTCCAGCGCCACGACTCCTTCTACCGGCTGGTCGCCAAGGCCTGCGCGCCCGACCCGGCCGACCGGTTCGCGTCCGCGGCCGAGCTGCGGGTGCAGCTGCTCGGCGTCCTGCGCGAGGTCGTGGCGAGCGACCGCGGCGACACGACGGCGGCGCTGCACGCCGCGCCGTCGGTGCTGTTCGACGCCCCCAACGTCTCCGACGCCACGCTGGACTGGACCGACCTGCCGGGCCTGGCCGTCGACGCCTCCGACCCGCAGGTGGGCTGGCTCGCGACCGTCAGCGTCGAGGAGCCCGTCGCCCGGCTCGCGCTGCTGGCCCAGGCGCCCGAGGCGACGCCGGAGGTGCTGCTCGAGACCGGTCGCACCGCCCTGCGCGCGGGCCAGCCCGACGTCGTCGACCGTGCCGCCGGGGAGATGCTCACGGCCGACCCGTGGGAGTGGCGCGCGGTCTGGCTGCAGGGGCTGAAGGCGTTGCACGACCAGGACGGCAAGGGCGCGCAGGCGGCGTTCAACGCGGTGTACGGGCAGGTGCCGGGCGAGCTGGCCCCCAAGCTCGCGCTCGCCCTGGCCTGCGAGACGAGCGGCGAGGCGGACGTCGCCGAGTCCCTCTACGCGACGTGCGCGCGCTGCGACGCCGCCTACACGGCCCCGGCCGCGTTCGGCCTGGCCCGGATCCGGTCGGCGCGCGACGACCTCGACGGCGCCGTGGCCGCGCTCGACCTGGTGCCGCCCACCAGCCGCGCGTTCACCGAGGCGCGGCGCCAGCGGGCCGGGCTGCTCGCCGCGTCGGGTCGCGGGCTGCCCGCGCTCGCCGCCGCCATGCAGAGCATCGAGGGCGTCGGCATCGACCCGCTCGACCGCGCCCGCCTGACGACCAGCGTGCTCGACCTCGCCCTGCAGCAGGTCGTGAAGGACGGCCCGCAGCAGGCGGTGCGGATCGGCGGCCACGCCGCCGACGCCCCGAGCCTGCGCGACGGGCTCGAGGCCGCCTACCGGCACCTGGCCGGGCTCAGCGACGACCGCGACGAGCGGGTGCGCCTGGTCGACCGGGCGAACGCCGTGCGGCGCTGGACCGTGCGATGAGCACCACGACCGGCACGGTCCGCACCTGCGCCGCCTGCGGCTCGGCGGCCGACCCCGACGCGCGCTGGTGCGAGGCGTGCGGCGCCGACCTGGGCGAGGCGGCCGCCGTCGCCGCACCGCCCGCTCCCGCACCGCCCGTCCCCGCGGAAACCGTTGCGGCGCAGGGCGTTGCGGCGCACCCTGACCCGACGCAGGCCACGCCGGCACCGGGCCGCTGCCGCGAGTGCGGCGGCACGGTCGACGCCGACGGCTACTGCACCACGTGCGGCGCCAAGGCCCCGCGCGAGCGCGACCACCTGGTCGAGCAGCCGCAGCCCTGGGTCGCGTCGGTGAGCGACCGCGGAGTGCGCCACCACCGCAACGAGGACGCGGCCGCCACGGCCGCCGACGCCGTGCCGGGCTCGCGGGCCGTCCTCGTCGTGTGCGACGGCGTCTCGTCGTCCGAGGACTCCGACGTCGCCAGCCTGGCCGCGGTGCGGGCCGCCCGCGACGTGCTCGACACCTCGCACGCCCAGGGCCTGCCGACCGACGGCGGGCTGGTCGCGGCGATCGGCGAGCGCCTGGCGCGGGCCGCCGACGCGGCGAGCGAGGCCGTGACCGCCAGCACGGCGCCCGACCACGGCGCCAACCCGCCGTCGTGCACGTTCGTCGCCGCGGTCGTCGAGGGCGGCCAGGTGGTGGCGGGCGTCGTCGGCGACAGCCGCGCCTACTGGCTCCCGGACGACGGCACCGCGCTCATGCTCACCACCGACGACTCGTGGGCGGCCGAGCAGATCGCGGCGGGCACGCCCCGCGCCGAGGCCGAGAACGCCCCGCAGGCGCACGCCATCACCCGCTGGCTCGGCGTCGACGCCCCCGACCACGCCCCGCGGGTCACCAGCCAGGCGCTGGACGCGGCGGGCTGGGTGCTGGTGTGCTCGGACGGGCTGTGGAACTACTGCTCCCCGGCCGACGACCTCGCGGCGCTGGTGCACGAGACGTCGGCCGCGCACGGCGGCGAGCCGCTTGCGCTGGCCGAGGCCCTGGTGGCCTGGGCCAACGCGCAGGGCGGCCATGACAACATCACCGTGGCGCTCGCCCGGGTGAGCGGCTGAGACCGAGGAGGGGCGACGACATGGCGCAGTTCGCGGCGCAGGTCTACCAGAACGAGTTCCTGCCGGACGGCGGGACCGACGTCCACGCCATCGTCACGGTGACGTGCACCGGTGCGGGCCAGGCCGGGCAGACCGGCGCGGGCGAGGCGGCCGAGATCGTGGTCGTCGACACCTCCGGTTCCATGGGCCCGCAGGGCATCCGGGCCGCGCAGCAGGCCGCGATCGCGGCGCTGGACCAGGTGCTCGACGGCACCTGGTTCGCGGTCGTCGCCGGCAACCACCTGGCGCGCCTGGCCTACCCCGACGACCGCCGCGAGCCGTGGATGGCGCGCATGGACGCCACGACCCGCGCCGCTGCGCGCGAGGCGATCGGCCGGTTCGTCGCCGACGGTGGCACCGCGATGGGCACCTGGCTCGAGATGGCCACGCAGGTGTTCGAGACCGTGCCGAGCGCCACGCAGCGGCACGCGATCCTGCTCACCGACGGCAAGAACCAGCACGAGACCACCGAGGAGCTCAGCCGGCGGATCGCCGCCGCGAGCGGCACCTTCCAGTGCGACTGCCGCGGCGTCGGCGCCGACTGGGAGGTCGGCGAGGTGCGGCGCATCGCCACCGCGCTGATGGGCACGGTCGACCTGATCCCCACGCCCGACCAGATGGCCGCCGAGTTCGAGCACCTGATGCGCGCGTCGATGGCGCGCGGCGTCGCGGCGGCCGACCTGCGGGTGTGGGCGCCGCAGGGGGCGCAGGTGCTGTTCGTGCGGCAGGTGGCGCCGAGCGTCGAGGACCTCACGTCCCGCCGGCGCGACGTCAACCCGCTCACCGGCGCGTACCCGACCGGCGCGTGGGGCGACGAGTCGCGCGACTTCCACGTCGCCGTCCGGCTGGCCGCCAAGGCGGTCGGCCAGGAGCAGCTGGCCGCGCGGGTGCAGCTCGCCCTTGGCGACGAGGTCGTGGCGCAGGGCCTGGTCAAGGCGCTGTGGTCGGACGACGACACGCTGACCGCGCGGATCAACCCCGAGGTCGCGCACTACACCGGGCAGACCGAGCTGGCCGAGGCGATCCAGGACGGCCTGGCCGCCAAGGCCGCCGGGGACGACGTCACCGCCACCGCCAAGCTCGGCCGCGCGGTGCAGCTCGCCGCCGAGACCGGCAACGACGAGGCCACCGCCAAGCTCAAGAAGGTGGTCGAGGTCGAGGAGGCCGTCACCGGCAAGGTGCGGCTGAAGCAGAGCGTCGACAAGCTCGACGAGATGGCGCTCGACACCGCCTCGACCAAGACGACGCGGGTGCGCCGGTGAGCACCTGCCCCAACGGCCACAGCACGACGGCCACCGACTACTGCGACACCTGCGGCGCGCCCGTGGGCGGCGCGGGCGCGTCGTCCGCGAGCGCCGCGGCGCCGGTCCGGTCGGCCCCCGCCGCACCCCCGGCCGCGGCCACCAAGCCGTGCCCGAGCTGCGGCACCGACAGCCCGGCCGACGCGCTGTTCTGCGAGAGCTGCGGCTACGACTTCACCACCGGCGCC
>NZ_BAAGXY010000143.1:0-6907 GCF_054779595.1 Angustibacter peucedani | reverse complement strand
GTCGAGGTCGAGGCGGACGGCGCCGGCCGCGACGTGCCGAGCGGCCGAGCCGTCGCCGAACGCGTGCGGCAGCGCTCCGCCGCGGGCGGCGGCGAGCAGCACGCTGCCGGTGCCCTCGAGGTCGGGCACCAGCGCCAGCTCGTGGTCGGCGGCCGCCACGAGGGCGGCGTCCAGATCGGCGGGTCGCAGGGCCGGGACGTCGGGCAGCAGCACTCCCAGCGGAGCGCCCGGCGCCGCCTCGCGGGCCGCGTCGATCCCGGCCTGGACCGCGGCGGTCAGCCCTGAGCCCGGGTCGGCGACGACGTCCGCGCCCTGCTCGGCGGCCCGCTCGCGCAGCACCGGGTCCGACGTCACGAGGACGACGCGCCCGACCGACGCGCTCGCGAGCACCGCGGTCAGCGCGTCGGTGGCGAAGGCGCGCGCGAGGTCGGCGCGGCGCACACCAGACGGTGCCGTCAGCCGGGTCTTGCCGCGGTCGGCGTGCTGCACGGGCAGGACGAGCGTCCAGGTCACCACCCGATGGTCGCAGTCACCGCGCGCTCGCTCGACAACACCCCCGGTGACCGCGAGGATGCTGCTCCCGGCAGACCGGGACTGGTGGGTGGGCCAGCGACCGACGACGAAGGAGTGCGTGTGCCGCAGCGTCGGCTCCCGTGGGCCTACCGCTTCGCCCGCGCCGTGATCCGGCCCTGGTTCATGGTCCTGACCAAGCGCGACTGGCGCGGCGCCGAGCACCTGCCGGCCACCGGCGGGTTCGTGGCCTGCTCGAACCACATGACGTACGTCGACCCGCTGACGTTCGCGCACTTCCTGCTCGACCACGACCACCCGCCGTACTTCCTGGGCAAGGAGCAGGTCTTCCGCGTGCCGTTCGTCGGCTGGGTGCTGCGCTCGGCCGAGCAGATCCCGGTGCACCGCGAGACGGGTGACGCGCGCGACGCCTTCCGCTCGGCGGTCGCGGCGATCGAGGACGGCAAGACCATCGCGATCTTCCCCGAGGCCACGCTCACCCGAGACCCGCAGCTGTGGCCCATGGTCGCCAAGACCGGTGCGGCCAGACTCGCGCTGACCACCGGCTGCCCGGTCGTGCCGATCGCGCAGTGGGGCCCGCAGGAGATCCTCATGCCCTACGCCAAGCGCCTGCACGTGCTGCCGCGCAAGACGATGCACGTGCTGGCCGGTCCGCCGGTCGACCTGGACGACCTGCGCGGTCGCCCGCTCGACGGCCCCCTCGTGGCCGAGGCGGCCGAGCGGATCATGCGCGACATCACCGGTCTGCTCGAGCAGCTGCGCGGCGAGAAGGCGCCGACCCAGCGCTTCGACCCGCGCCAGCACGGCCTGCCGCGCACCGGCAACCCGCACAAGGCCGCCTCGTGACCCGCTGCGCCGTGCTGGGCACCGGCAACTGGGGCACGGCCTTCGCCCTCGTGCTGGCCGACGCCGGGGCCGACGTGACGATGTGGGGACGCCGCGCCGAGGTCACCGCGCAGATCACCCGCGAGCACACCAACGCGCTCTACCTGCCGGACGTCGAGCTGCCGCACACCGTGCGGGCCACCACCGACCCGGCCGAGGCGATGCACGACGCGGACGTCGTCGTCCTGGCCGTGCCGTCGCAGACCCTGCGCAGCAACCTCGAAGCGTGGGGCGGCGACATCCCGCGCGAGGC
The DNA here is from genome assembly GCF_054779595.1 of Angustibacter peucedani. Lineage (NCBI taxonomy): Bacteria > Bacillati > Actinomycetota > Actinomycetes > Kineosporiales > Kineosporiaceae > Angustibacter > Angustibacter peucedani. The sequence goes on along the minus strand of NZ_BAAGXY010000143.1, from coordinate 5,238 downwards.
CGCCGTGGTGAGCCTGATGAAGGGCGTCGAGCTCGGCACGACGCTGCGGATGAGCCAGGTCGTGCACGAGGTCGCCGGCGTCGAGCCCGCGCGGATCGCCGTCGTGTCCGGCCCCAACCTCGCCCCCGAGATCGCAGCCCGGCAGCCCGCGGCCAGCGTCGTCGCGAGCGTCGACGCCGGCACCGCCGAGCGGGTCGCGCACGCGTGCGCCACGGCGGCTTTCCGGCCGTACACCGGCACCGACGTCGTCGGCACCGAGCTGGGCGGCGCGGTCAAGAACGTCATCGCGCTCGCGGTCGGCATGGCCGAGGGGATGGGCCTGGGCGACAACACCAAGGCCACGATCGTCACCCGCGGGCTGGCCGAGACCTCGCGGCTGGGCGAGGCGCTGGGCGCCGACCCCGCGACGTTCGCCGGGCTGGCCGGCGTCGGCGACCTCATCGCCACCTGCATGTCGCCGATGTCGCGCAACCGCACCTTCGGCGTCAACCTCGGCCGGGGGATGAGCGTCGACGAGGTGGTGGCCGCGACGAAGCAGACCGCCGAGGGCGTGAAGTCCTGCCAGTCGATCCTCGACCTCGCGCACGCCGAGGCCGTCGACATGCCCATCGCCGAGGGCGTCGTGGCCGTGGTGCACCACGGCCTGTCGCCGCAGGACATGGGTCGCCGGCTGCTGCAGCGCGCCCGCAAGGCCGAGGGCGACTAGCGCCTCACCAGCGCGCGAGCAGCCACTCGTGCAGCGGGCCCGGCGTGGCCAGCAGCGACAGGTGGCCGGCGTCGTCCTGCACGTCGGAACCCGCGCCCGGCACGTGGGCGCCCAGCCACCGCGCGTGCGCCACCGGCACCATGAGGTCCTGCCCGCCGCCGACCACGAGCACCGGCACCCGGACGTCCCCCAGCGCGAAGCCCCAGTCGCGCACGAAGGCGAGGTCGTCGTCCAGCCAGCCGTCGTACCCCGGCGCCAGGCCGCGGGTCATGCTCTCGTGCAGCCAGTCGCCCAGACCGGCCGCGAGCGCCTCCAGGTCGGCCGGCGGCAGCAGCGAGGCCATCTGCTCGGCCAGCGTCTCGGCGTCCGACCCGAGCACCGCCTCGCGCGCCTGCTCCAGGAACGGCTCGAGCGCGTGCGGACCGCTCGCCGCCAGCCCGAACTCCTCGACGTTGTCGTCGCCCATGCCGGCGGCCCAGTCGAGGCCCTCGGCGCGGAACGGCGCCACGCCGGCGACCGTGGCCGCGGCGGCGACCCGTTCGGGCATCAGGGCCGCGCAGGCCAGGGCGTGCGGCCCGCCGCCGGACGCGCCGGCCGTGAGGAACCGGTCGAGCCCGAGCTGGTCGGCGACCACCCGCACGTCGTCGACCACGTCGGCCACGCCACGTCCCGGACGACGGCTCGACCCGCCGTAGCCGGGCCGGTCGTAGCTCACCAGGCGCAGGCCGCGGTCGCGGGCGTCGGAGCGCTGGACGTCGAGCATTGTCGCCGACATGGGCGAGCCGTGGTGCAGCAGCAGCGGCACCCGGTCGTCACCCGGGGCGCCGTCGTCCAACACCCGCAGCGTGCGTCCGTCGGGCGTGCGCAGGTCGACCTGCCGCGGGGCCTCCAGCTCGCTCATCGGGCTCACCCTTCTGCCGCGGCGCGCAGCGCCTGGTCGAGGTCGGTCCACAGGTCGTCGACGTCCTCGACGCCGACCGACAGGCGCAGCAGGTCGACCGGCACGGCGTCGGACTCGGCGGCGTGCCGCCGGCGGCGCTCGAGCGTCGACTCCACCCCGCCCAGGCTGGTGGCGTGCACCCACAGCCGGGTGGCGGCCGCGACCCGTTCGGCGCGGTCGGCGTCACCGCCCACCTCCACCGCCACGACCGCGCCGTAGCCGCGCATCAGCCGACCGGCGAGGTCGTGGCCGGGGTCGTCGGGCAGCGACGGGTGCCGCACGCGCGAGACCACCGGGTGGTCGACCAGGCGCCGGGCGAGCTCGGCGGCGTTGGCCTGGGCCCGCTCCGAGCGCAGCGCCAGGGTGCGCAGGCCGCGCAGCGCGAGCCAGACCTCGTGCGGTCCGGCGATCGTGCCGTGCAGGTGGCGGTACGAGCGCAGCTGGTCGTGCAGCGCCCGCCCGGGCTCGTCGTCCCGGGTGACGGTGGCGCCGAGCACGACGTCGGAGTGCCCCGACAGGTACTTGGTGACCGAGTGGACGACGACGTCGGCCCCGTGGTCGAGCGGGCGCTGCACCAACGGAGTGGCGAAGGTGTTGTCGACCACCACGAGCGCGCCCTGCTCGTGCGCCGCGTCGACCAGGGCCGGCAGGTCGGCGACCTGCAGCAGCGGGTTGGTGGGGGTCTCGACCACCAGCATCCCGGCGCCCTGCACAGCCGCGCGCACCGCGTCGCCGTCGGTCACGTCGACCTCGCGCAGGACGACGCGACCGCGCTCGTGCGCGCGCCGCAGCTGGGCGGTGGTGCCCGAGTAGGCGCCGCGCGGTGCCACGACGGTCGCGCCGTCCGCGGCGAGGGAGACGGCGGCGGCGACGGCGGCCAGGCCGGCCGAGTGCACCAGTGCCCGGCCGCCCTCCAGGGCCCCGAGCGCCGTCTCGAAGGCGTCCCACGTGGGGTTGCCGCTGCGGCCGTAGTCGTACGGGCCGTCGGCGCCGTAGGTCGAGGTGAGCCAGACCGGCTCGTTGAGCGGCGCGCCCGGTGCGGCGGTCGGCCGGCCGGCGGCGACGGCCAGCGTCGCGGGGGCGTACGTGGGGCGGGGGGCGTCGCTCACGGGTGAAGGCTAGTGGGGAGCGCCGGGATAGGGTCGGGCGCGATGAACCAGACGTCCCCCGGACCCCCGCCCGCCCGCCGCGCCCGCGTCGCCGTCGTGTTCGGCGGCCGCTCCAGCGAGCACGCGGTGAGCTGCATGACCGCTGCCGGCGTGCTGCGCGCGATCGACCGCGAGCGCTACGACGTCGTGCCCGTCGGCATCGCCCAGGACGGTCGCTGGGTGCTGGCGGCCGACGACCCGGCGGCGCTGGAGGCTCGCGGCGCCGAGCTGCCCGAGGTCGACACGAGCGGCCCCGGGGTGCTGGTGCCGACCAGCACGTCGGACCGCGCGCTGGTGACCACACGTCCCGGCGAGGTGCCCACGACGCTCGGCGACGTCGACGTCGTCTTCCCGCTGCTGCACGGGCCGTTCGGCGAGGACGGCACCCTGCAGGGCCTGCTCGAGCTCGGTGACGTGCCCTACGTCGGCTCGGGGGTGCTCGCGTCGGCCGCGGGCATGGACAAGCACTACATGAAGACCCTGCTGGCCGGGCACGGCCTGCCGGTCGGGCCGTACGAGGTCATCACCCCCCGGCAGTGGACGACGGACCCCGACGCCGCGCTGGACCGCTTGCAGCACCTGGGGTTCCCGGTCTTCGTCAAGCCCGCGCGCGCCGGGTCGAGCATCGGCATCACCCGGGTCGACGCCGTCGACGGGGCCGACGGGCTGCGCGCTGCGGTCGAGGAGGCCCGGCGGCACGACCCCAAGGTCGTCGTCGAGGCGGGCATCGAGGGCCGCGAGCTCGAGTGCGGCGTGCTGCAGGACCTCGACGGCACCCCGCGGGCCAGCGAGCTCGGCGAGATCGAGGTCGTGTCCGGCCACACCTTCTACGACTTCGAGGCCAAGTACGTCGACGAGGCCGACGTCCGGCTGACCACGCCCGCCGACGTCCCGGACGACGTCCGCGACCGCGTGCAGGCGCTCGCGGTCGAGGCGTTCGAGGTCATGGGCTGCGAGGGCCTGGCCCGCGTCGACGTGTTCCTCACGCCGTCGGGCGAGGTTGTGGTCAACGAGATCAACACCATGCCGGGCTTCACGCCGCACTCGATGTTCCCGCGGATGTGGGCGGCGTCCGGGGTCGACTACCCGGCGCTGGTCGACCGGCTGCTGCAGCTGGCGATCAGCCGCCCGACCGGCCTGCGCTGACCCCTGAGCCGTCGCGGCGCTTCAACTGCAGCGGCGGTCGCCCTGGGGCAGCGCGACGACGGCGCGCGAGAACGGCGGCAGCACCAGCGGGTCGGGCGAGCCGCCGACGTGCGGCACGAGCACCTGCACGGCCGGGTCGCGGCCGTACGTCGTGAAGGACGTGCCGTCGTCCAGCGGGTGCGCGACCCAGTCGACGCCGTCGACGTCCAGGCACTCGTCGGTGGTCGGGCCGGGCGCGGTGACGCCGCAGCGCCAGACCACGGCGGGCTCGCCCCAGGCCGCGACGGCGGGGGAGCTCGACGACGTCGGCACGCGGCCCGCGTCGCGCACGGTGCGCGGCAGCCGGTCGGCCAGCTGGGCGCACGCCGGGTCGCCCGCGCCCGGGGGAGCGGCCACCTGCAGCGGCCGGGCGCGCCACCACAGCACCGCGGCCACGGCCGCGACCGCCAGGACGGCGGCGGAGATCAGGATCAGACGTGGACGACGGTGCACGTGAGGGTGCGCGTGATCCCTGCGACGTCCTGGATCTTGGCGATGACCAGCTTGCCGAGCTCGTCGACGTTGCGGGCCTCGACCCGGGCGATCACGTCGTAGGGGCCGGTGACGTCCTCGGCGAGCGTGACGCCGCTGATGCCGGCGATCGTCTCGGCGACCGTGGCGGCCTTGCCGACCTCGGTCTGGATGAGGATGTAGGCCTGCACCACCACCGCGTCCTCCAGGGGGTCCGCGCGGTGCCCGCTGCTCCGCGTCGGACCGAACGCTACCGTGCCGGACGTGCCAGACGACCCCTCGGGCCCGCCCACCTTGTCCGACGTGGGCGAGGACGGCCTGCTGCAGGCCATCTTCCCGCGGCTGCCGCACGCGCCGGGCGCTCTTGTCGGTCCCGGGGACGACACCGCGGTGGTGGCCGCACCGGACGGCCGGGTCGTCGCCACGACCGACCTGCTCGTCGAGGGGCGTGACTTCCGCCGCGACTGGTCGAGCCCGCAGGACGTCGGCTGGAAGGCCGCCGCGCAGAATCTCGCGGACGTCGCCGCCATGGGCGCGGTGCCGACGGCCCTGCTCGTCGGGCTGGTGGCGCCAGCGGACCTGCCGGTCGGCTGGGCGGTCGGGCTGGCCGACGGGCTGGCCGCGGCCTGCGAGGGCACCGGGGCCGGGGTCGTGGGCGGCGACCTGTCGAGCGGGCCGCTGGTCGTGGTGTCGGTGACGGCGCTGGGCGACCTGCAGGGCCGCGCGCCGGTGCTGCGCTCCGGCGCCCGCCCGGGCGACGTCGTCGCGGTCGCGGGCACGTTGGGCCG
>NZ_BAAGXY010000142.1:0-5016 GCF_054779595.1 Angustibacter peucedani | reverse complement strand
GAGGCATTAGGGATCAGTCGCGCCTGGTATTACCAACTGAAAAAACGAGGTCTCGTAGAGTAGACCAAATAAGCCTATATCAGATAACAGCGCCTTTCTGGCGTCTTTTTGAGCAGCAGGTTTTTTGCCGTTTTTCCCCGTTCAGCCCTGCAATGGCGCGGCTTTCCGCGTGATTGTGGTGGTAGTGCTCGCCGCAGTCTCATGACCGAGCGTAGCGAGCGAATGAGCGAGGAAGCACCAGGGAATCGGAACACGGATGGAGGCACTTACGCGTCTGGGTTTGGGGATGTCTCCAGATCGTACTTAAGTTCCTTAAGTGCTTGTAATATCCTGTCTTTTTTATAGCATAGCTCGCCTGTTTTTGTGTCTACCAGTCCTGCTTCGATCAGTAGCCCAGCCGCGAGAAAGAGCCGGTGATTGCGTTCCCGTCGTTGTTTTTTTCCCTCGATTCGTTTTTGGACCGCCTGTTTTCGTTCGCTCTCCTGTGCCTGTAAGTCGTTTTTTTCCGCTGTTGCCAGTACGTGGAGAAGTTTGCGTTCCTGTTCTGTGAGTCCGGCTTCGTTGTCGATCAGGTCAATAATCTGTCTCTGTCGTGCGGTCTGTTCTCCGAGCTTCCTGATGAATCCGATCCGTTTCTTCAGCCATTCGATGTTGCTGATGCGCATGTTCGTGATGCTCCCTGGTGTTTTTTTGCGGTGTGTTGTGGTCGTGCAGTATATCGCTTGCGGTCGGCGGGTGCAGGGGGTATCTTCCGTGCTAATTCGTAAAATTAGAAGGAAGCGCACTTATATGTTTCTCTCCTTCGTCGAGAAACAGTGCGCTCCTGCAGAGGGCTGAAACCGTGGCAACCTATCACCTCAGCGTTAAATTTGGTGGCAAGGGGCAGGCTGCAAACCACGCCGATTACATCGAGCGCAAAGAGAAATACCGCGACCGTCAGGATTTGGAATATTCCGCACACGGAAACATGCCGGAATGGGCCAGGGATAATCCTTCCCATTTCTGGCAGGCGGCTGACCAGTTTGAACGTGCGAACGGTTCGACCTATAGGGAACTTGAAATTGCATTACCCCGTGAACTGACACCGGAACAGCGCCTTGAACTGGTGCAGGATTTTGTACGTCAGGAAGCTGGCGAACGGCACGCCTGGAGTTTTGCCATTCACAATCCGAAAGCGAGCATTGACGGCGGCGAACAGCCTCATGCGCATATCATGATGAGTCAGCGTGTGAATGATGGCATTGAACGTACACCGGAACAGTATTTCCGGCGCTATAACGCCAGGTATCCCGAGCGGGGAGGTGCGAAAAAGGATTCCGGAAGCCTGACTCTCACTCAGCAAAAAGAGCAGTTGCGGGAATTGCGAAAACGCTGGGAGGTGAAGCACAACGAACATATGAGAAAGCATGGCTTTGAAAGGGGCTTCATTGACTGCCGGACGCTGAAAGAACAGGGCATTGAACGACGTCCCGAAGTGCATCTGGGTTTTGAAGCTGCCGGACGGCTTGATGATGCCCAGCGTCATGACATCATGCAAAAACGGTCTGAACCGGACTATTCCCGCCATCTTGAACAGGCGCGAACGGTCGGGCATGACATCAGGGAATGGCTGGACACTCCGGTTAAGCAACATGAACTGGTCAGAAGGCTGCAACATGATGTTGCGCGGGAGCATGGCTTTGACATGAGAGACAGAGTGAGCAGACAGAACCGAACTGCACCTGAACGGGTTAAATCACCGTCACGTGGATTTTCTATGGGATTCTGAACATGGCCAGCACAGAAGAAAAATTACTTACGCTCCTGTTATCGGTGGAGCATCTGCAACATACCGCAATGGAGCAACAGAAAGCTGTTGCTGATTCTCTGGCTGTGGCAAGGGAAACTCTTCGCGGATATCGGGATATTTCTGACGGTGTGGCAAAACAGGTCAGGGATGAAGTCAGAAATGAGGTGCAGAAGCTGGACGTGGCAGGACTGATAGGTGAGCGCATCAGCCAGGATTTTCAGCGGCTGGAAGAGTCAGTCGCAAACATGAAGGCAAACGCGGATGCCCTGAACAGGGATATTGCGACAATTCACAGCAATATCGTGCAGGAATACAACACCCTTAAAGGGTATAGCTGGAAATGGCTGGGTGGGGTGTCAGTGGCTTTTCTGGTTATGTTCTGTGTGCTCGGATGGGGAATGAAAACAATACTCGACAGGAACTACAACGCCACAGCGGCGGTGTATCAGAAAGTTGTGACACTGGAAGATAAACTGGTGGAGAAACCTGTCACGGGGAAGAGCCGGAAAAACTGACGCGCTTCGCTTGTCCAACGCCTCACGACCCGCGAAAGAATTTCGCGAACCGTTCACCGTTTTTTTCAATATGATTCTGTCTGCTTTGGTCGATAAAGCAGACGATAGTATTCCAGCCTTCGTATATATAACGGTACGTGCTCATCAGTAAGAGCTGGCGGTATTGTGTTATCAGGGGGAAGTTTTTTCAGATACTCACGAAATGCCTGGCTTGATGCCATAAAATCTACAGTAGCATCGATAATATGTGGGGTGTTTTCACCTAATTTTGCCATGATGATAATCCTTATATTATCACGGTTTGTGAATGATAGGGTGTCACTATTATTTATGCGTTAGTGAACCAGAAAAAATCCCCCGTTGGCATAGGGGGATATGTAAGGAGAAATAACTTCGCAGGTGTTCTTGTTTGTATAACGTGAAAAGACTGCACGCAACTTAATAAGTCTGCCGTACTTACTTTCAGTTTTCAACATAAGGTTTATAACAATGTATGGAATGGAAGTGAGCTTTAAGGTTTCAGCTCTAAAAAATAAAATATTTATTAGTTGGCTGGTTGTTGTTCTTGTTCTGTATGTATATAAACACTATCGACATATTATGACCGGGAACATTCCTTACCCCCTCTGCGCTCGCAGAGGTTTTTTTTGTCATTAATTAATAATGAACTGAAATGCAGTTCCGATACCTCCATTTGCACATTATCCCTGACATATGGTACCGGAACCGCATTAATTTTATGTTATAAGAGTTTATTTTTAATGTCCAGATGGTTTAATAGTATTTATATGTAATTAGCTGTATGGATAGTACTGGTTTTATTGTATAACTTGTCGTTTTTTTTTATTGTTTTTGTGTGGTGTGCTAATCTTTAAGTTATAAAAAAACCCCTTGGAATACAGGGGCAAAAGTAAGGAAAACAAATGGATGCTCAGTTTGTGTGACACTTTAAACTAATGGAACTATAGAGTGGAGGTTGTTACAGTCGCTTTTATAAAACAGCAACCAGTTTTTTTCAATAGTCTGATGATGGTTGTGACAGTTTTGTGATATTGTTCAAAATGTTTCTTGTTGAATGTTTGTTTTTTGGTCTATTGGTGTCTGGTTTTATTTTTTCTGCTATTACATATCAAGAAATGTGATTGGTGTAGCAAGAGTGGAATGCGATGTGGATAAACTAATTGGTTGTCGAATCTAATTTACTTAGAAAACTACACTTGTTTTTGTGTATGAATTTAGTGAATTTGTCTGTCTATGTGTTTTCGTGCATTTATAAATCCTTCGTCAGGATCTTAAATTTAGTGTTGAATATGTAGGGCCTGTACGGTAATTATTATTTAGCGTAGCTACTTCATCGTTGTTCGAACACAACCAACAACCTGTAATTGTTGTTTCTCTTGGTTCCCCACTTTTGTGGGGTTTTTTATCTCTTCCGTGCATCGTAAAGCGCGGACTCCTTCTGGAAAGGTTGTTTTAGGGCATCACTGAGGCATTTTTTGCGTTTGTGAATATTGAGCATCCGATAACTAAAATATTTCCCATAGACTCTGATTCTTGCCACCGACCCCAGGTCGGTTTTTTTTTGTCCTGGCGAGATGTGAAGTTTGGAAACAGGAAACCCCGTCAGAGCGCCACGCACCAGGGGAGAAAACTTGTCGTTTTGAGCCGTTCGGTGTTCAGAACGCACGAAACCGATCGCACATCGCTTTCGTGCATAGTTATGCAACGCCCTGAAAACGATTCTGACGCGTTTTTCTGGTTTGGCCTGGTGTTTTCTTGTCTTTTTGCGTTTTTTGCGCCAGAAAGCGACTGAGGGCGTTTTAAGGGGGGCGTACAACGGGAGTTATGGTAAATGGATCGGGTTTTCGGGAAGGTTCGACAGGATTTGCCGTTGGGTGTAGTGTAAGCGACTGAAAAACAAACGCCCCTGAAATCATGTCCAGATCCGGCAAGATTCAACATGAAATACAGAGGGCGTGTAGGTCGCATAACCCGGAGAGAATCGTAACACATGAGCGCCGCGCTTCAATACTTCGACGAAAATTTACCCCATCGTCCCTATCACACGGATGATCTCGCTTTTGGTCTTCGCATCTCCGGCAAAGGGCGTGCGCTTCTTGCGCGGTACATACAGCAGAACCAGCCTCATGCGCAGTTCTGGCTGGTTTTTGACGTTGACCGCGAGGGGGCTGCGATTGACTGGAGCGACCGGAACGCTCCCGCGCCGAACATCACCGTTAAAAATCCTGTGAACGGACACGCTCACCTGCTCTACGCACTCAACATCGCCGTGAGAACCGCGCCTGATGCCTCGGTTAAGGCGCTGAAATATGCCGCAGCGGTTGAACGTTCGCTGTGTGAGAAACTTTGTGCGGATGTGAACTACAGCGGCCTGATTTGCAAAAATCCGTTCCACCTGGAATGGCTGGTGATGGAGTGGCGCGAGGAAGCCTATACCCTCGATGAACTGGCTGATTATCTCGATTTGAGCGCCTCAGAGCGTCGTAGCATCGATAAACATTACGGGATGGGGCGAAACTGCCACCTGTTCGAAATGACGCGCAAATGGGCTTACAGGGCGATTCGTCAGGGCTGGCCAGCGTTCTCACAGTGGCTTGAAGCGGTGATCCAGCGTGTCGAAATGTACAATGCATCGCTTCCCGTTCCGCTTTCACTGGCTGAATGTCGGGCTATTGGCAAGAGCATTGCGAA
>NZ_BAAGXY010000141.1:0-590 GCF_054779595.1 Angustibacter peucedani | reverse complement strand
AGCGGGTCAACCGCATCAGGACCTTTTGCATTCACTTTCGTGCGGCTGGCTGGCGTCATGCCGAACTCACCAAGCATGGCACGCAGACGTTTCCAGGCATCAGCTTTCATGATGGCGGCGGGGTGAGCCTTGATCAGTACATCCCCGCTCTGCGTTTCGGTCCGGTAGGTGTAGCCCTCAACTTCAAGCGTGTCGCAGTGATGCCGGTATTCGGTATAAGCCTCAACCAGCAGCTCAAGGGCTCTGGCGTCCAGCTGAGACATCACACCGATAGCATCAAGCTCGTCGGCCATCCGTTTAAACCAGTATTTCCCCTGCTTATCGAAATGCTTCGGCGTTGGGGGTACCCCTGAAGGGGGTTTTGGTTCGTTCTCATTGATCGGGCGTTTTGATGGGTTACCCCTCACCAAACGTAGATGGGTCGGGGTTTTCGGTGGTCCAGACATAATCGAAAACTCCTATTAATCATCGAATGGGGGACCCCATAAAAAAGTTTTCTAACCTGCGGCGATGTGAAAAGAGGTTAGGCGGCGGTCCTTTAGGCTGATTCCCCTGAGGTTTTTACCCGCCCTCCCCCTTTGACCAAATAT
>NZ_BAAGXY010000140.1:0-1276 GCF_054779595.1 Angustibacter peucedani | reverse complement strand
ACAGCAGGATTGCTGCTTTCGAGATTTTTCAGTTGCGTCAGGTTGAGCTGAACGGTGTAAATGTCACCCCCTTCAATCGGCGGCATATTCTCAAGACGGCGCACGTCATTGCGGGACATCCACCCATTCTGGAGCGCGCTGGTATAGTACGCAGCACGGCCCGCGCTGTCGGCGCGCAGCAGTCCTTCTACAGAGAACTCCGCGAACACCTCATCATCGCTGTCCAGCAGGCACCGTCCTATTTCCTGCTCTATGTTCACCAGCAGGGGGCGCAGGGTGTGCGTCAGGAACTGGAGGTTCATGCCCTCCAGACTGGATGCCCAGCTGCTTTGCTTCGTGGTGTGACCGACCATGAAAGGCGGAACGCGAAACCAGCGGCAGATCTCCTCAATGCTAAAGGCGCGGCTTTCGAGCATCTGAGCATCTTCCGGGTTCATGGTTACGCCCTGGTACGTCAAGCCTCCCTCAAGCACCATGATTTTCCCGGCGTTTTTTGAGCCTGTAAACGCCGCCATGTAACCGCGAAGTTTTTCACGTTGAGTATCATCCAGGGCTTTATCAGAAGAGAGAAACCCTGAACTTTGCAGGCCCTGTTCGAATATCTTCGCCGCGGACTCTTCAACCGCCATTGCAGAACCAATCACATCCCGGCCTGTTTTCATCGGCATCATGCCGCAAACACCGTCAAGACCGAACCCGCGAATGTGCATGATGTTTTTGACGGGAATGACTCTCTCGTTACCGTTTTCAGTGTATTTGTATTCCAGCGCCCCGGTCGTGAGACGTTTAACCACCATGTTCTGCGGCAGCAAAGGCACCAGCGAAACCAGGCGGTTTGCGATGAATTTCTTCTCAATGAAGGCGTTCCCGCGCAGGCAAATACTGGCGACCACCATCAACATAAAGCGTGATGGTGTCATTTCTGAATTGGGTCGGCGGCACAGTATCGAATAGGCCGGATGATCGGTTGCCGCTTTACGCGAACCGTCAGGCTGTCGAACGTATATTTTCAGCGGAAGGGTTGAAATAGACTCGCTTAACAGTCTTACGCATGCCCACACAGCCGATAGCTGGATGGCTTTATCGGCCGTTACCACCTTTCCGCTGCTGCTGGTACCAAACCATTCCTCCCAGAATGTGCCGGTAGTCAGGCTGATAGGCACACCAAGCCAGTTAAGCAGAGCACTTTTAACCCTGCCTGGCCGTTTGTTTTTTTTCATCAGAAACCTACCATGATGGGATTATTGAAGAATCCGGAGAGATCCTGCTGGTCGTT
>NZ_BAAGXY010000139.1:0-604 GCF_054779595.1 Angustibacter peucedani | reverse complement strand
CGAAAAATAAGTATGCATAAATTGTTCACTGAGACCTAGTCCCTCTTGGACCAGTTGTTCTTGGGTCTGGCGGTCTTTTAAGTGTGAGAACCACCATACTTCGGTGGATTCTAAACTGTCATAGCTTTTTAAATAGAAGCGCCAGTAGAACTTTAAAAGTCGGTATTCACGTGTATCGGGTTTGAACTGTTTCATCAGTTGAACTCGCGTCTGGTTTAAGGACCTAAGTGTCATTTGGACCAGATGAAAGTTATCCGCAACTAGCTTAGCGTTGGGGAAAAGCGTCCTAATGGCTGACTCGTATTGTGAATTAAAGTCCATGACAATAGCTTTAACATTCCTCCGATTTTTATTCGAGTAATGGTTCCTGAAAAATCGCTTAATATCGGCGTTCTTACGCCCTGGAAGGATGGTGACGATATCATGAGTTTTTGCATCAATCGCAATGAAACTCATTTGATTACCTGTTGACCGAAACTCATCGATACACAACTGCCTTGGCAAACCATTGTAGGCAGGCTGGATTTCTTTGCCTAGTAGAGTTAAACGTCGACATACTGTGTTAGTAGAGACGTTGTATTGTGTCGCGATACTACTCATCGTA
>NZ_BAAGXY010000138.1:2275-2671 GCF_054779595.1 Angustibacter peucedani | reverse complement strand
CTATGGCCGCAATAAAGGCGGCTTGAATATCTGAATTTCGGGGCATAATCTGCACTCCCTTTATTACTGTGTTTATATACAGTAGTTTTAAATGGAATGCAGATCAATTTGGGTTCGCCTATTAATTTTTAAGGCTGAATGACTGCTGGCTGCTCTGTCAGTTCCAGAGAAGCTTCAGAAGATCTTGTATTCCAGATGCTATCCTCAGGCATGTCGAGGCGTACGTCGATCCAACTGTTGGCCGGAACATCCATAGGAGCCCCTTTTGTTTTGACGATCTCCCCTTCATCGCTCAGCATGTATTTCCGCTTAAACAGGCGGATAGTCAGTCCGCCGTTTTCGGTTTGCTCTGCCTCAACTACACCCAGTTCCCCCATGCCGCCAGGGTCCATTGGC
>NZ_BAAGXY010000138.1:0-2265 GCF_054779595.1 Angustibacter peucedani | reverse complement strand
CGTGTAGAGATGCCGCAAAACAGTATCTGGAATCAACGTGCGGCTATGGCTCAAGTCCCTGACTCATCCTCTGATTAAAGGCAGAATCATCAGGCATATCGAGGCGAACGTCGATCCAGCTGTTGGCAGGAACATCTATAGGAGCCCCTTTCGTTTTAACAATTTCGCCTTCTTCGTTGAGTATGTATTTCCGCTTAAAAAGCCGAATCGTCAGCCCACCGCCTTCTGTCTGCTCAGCTTCAACTACACCCAGTTCCCCCATGCCGCCAGGGTCCATTGGTGGCAATAACTGCCAGCCCTCAGAGGCCAGTCCCGCTGAACCAGTCAGGACATAAACACCAACATCCAGTCTTGAAATCTTGATCCCTTCAGCTTCTTCATTGGCAGTTCCACCTCCACACCAGCTGAAACCGTCAGAATCAATGTCCTCACGCTGGCAGTCCTCACGGGATTTTACAATACGGGCGACAGGGGACGCCGCCTTCAAAGTACCATCGCTTGATTTTGTCGTATTACCAGTCGTGTAAGCTTCGTGATAGGCCCATGCGATCCCGCTGTAATATGAAAACCAGGTACGACGTAGAGAGTATGCCTGATGTATTCTGGTTGGCCTGTTGCCCCGATTGAGAATGATGGAAGTTAGTCCTGTATTCGATGTCAGGCCCAACTGAGTCAGACCATCATTTTGATGTGAGGTAAATCCGGTAGGCGTGAACCCGTCCATATTATCGAGGGTTGGACCGTCCCCCTGGATAGCGCCAAGGTTGAATGCGCCTACCTGCATGACGTTTCCTGCGGCTGTTCCAACGTCCTTCGTGGCGCTACTTCCCAAACCGAGGTTTGTGCGAGCGTCAGCGGCATTCGTTGCCCCGGTCCCGCCGTCCGAAACTCCTACCGCCCCATTGCTCCCTTTCTGGACCATTTTGCCGATCGCCGGAATGGTTACACGAGCGCCGTTGATGGTAACGGTGATGTTCTGGTTTGCTGAGGTGGTGGCGAACGTCTCCCACGCGCCGATGTTTTCGTCATACTCGTTGATGAGCTGAGACATGCTCTGCGCCAGGCCGTCGACCGAGAGACTATCAGTAACAAGAATGCCGTATTTCTGTCCGCTCAACGCCGGAGACGCGGCAGGCGTAACCGTCAGTGACGTCGCACTGTTGATGGCGGTGATCTGAAACATCTGTACCGGGTTAGAAAGAACAAACAACGTCTGGCCAACCCGAATCTGACTGGCTGGCGCCGTCCAGTTCGTGCCGGTGCCGGTTGCGGTGTTTCCGTTAATGGCGATGGTGCCAGTGTTATAAAGCATATTTTCTCCAGGCAATAAAAAACCCCGCCGAAGCGAGGTTGATTAAAAAGACTGTTTATTCAGACGTACATATCGGGAAGAACGGGAAGGTTCAGTGGCGTTACCGTGTCATTACCAAAAATTGCATACCGCTCGCGCCCCAGATATTTCCCACCCTGAACTGAAGCACTGCCGTTCTGTATTTTTATTCCGAACATTCGATACACGTACATGCCATTAACTTCGTGAGCCATCAGCCCGAACCTACCCAGCGGAACATACCCGCTGCCGATGCTCACGGCATTTTTTGAAGGCGTCCAGAGCTGGTTGAGGTAGACGAAAGGCCGCTTTGTCGTTGAAAACGTGCAGGCCCCGGCTGCATTGAAGATGTTGAGCCCGGTGCCCGGCTGCGGCGCCACGCCACTGGCAAAGATGACAATATCTATCGTGCCGGTCGTTGGAGCATCATCGTTGGTGGATGGAGGGCTGAAGAACCTGACCGTGTTGCCATCGAAATCGACGGTGTTACCGCTATTACAGCGCCCAAAGACGATATATTTGGACTTGTCGTACCCCGCTATCGTGGGAACTGCCCAGCCGCCTGTGGGGACATTGACGGTCCCCTTCCAGATACACTGCCCTGACTGCGTGGCATTGGTTATTGAGGTGAAGTCAGTGCTGTTGCTTATGAGCAGTCCCACCCCACTACGCTGGCCTGACGGAAATATCTGCCAGAGGCTTCCGGGGAACGTGTACGTACTCTCACGCTCACTGATACTTACATCCTTCATCGTGGAGTTCTGCGTTACGCGGCCACCGGATATGGTGACCGAGTTCATTTTATGAAGCAGCCCTGAATCAAGGTAAGCCGTCGCGTGAGGGATAAACAGCACCTGCGCCCCGGAAACATAACCGGCAACATCAGCGTACTTGGCTTTCTGGTAGCCACTGTCAAAGTTGGCCCCAAACGACGG
>NZ_BAAGXY010000137.1:0-6699 GCF_054779595.1 Angustibacter peucedani | reverse complement strand
CGGCCACCGCGGCCACCGCGGCCACCGCGGCCACCGCGGCCACGGGGTGCGGGCCGGGGCCCACGACGAGCGCCACGGCCGCGCCGCGCACCACGTCGGCCCGCTCGAGGCGGTCGGCGAGGTCGGGACCCGCCAGCTCGTCGCTGGGCACGGCCCGATTGTCGCGGTCACCACCGACGGGCGCCGGGAGGGGACCGGCCCGGCCGCGTCGCGGGTCGGGCAGATGGGAGAAAACGGGCAGAGAGTTGACCGTTCCTTGGGCGATCTCGTGCTGTGACGCGTGCCACACTCGCGGCGGTCGGTGCGCCGGCCGCACCGTCGCGGTCGGGTCTTCGGCCGACGACGCCCCCGTCGCCGGACCGAAGGGCAGACCCCATGCGACCGTCCCGACCTCGCCGCCTCGCCGGCGTCCTCACGACGGCGGCCGCCGCCGTCGTGGCCACGCTGGTCAGCGCCCCGCCGGCGCACGCCGACGGCCCGGGCACCGGCGGCCCGTGGGTGGTCACCCTGGGCGACAGCTACATCAGCGGCGAGGCCGGGCGCTGGGCCGGCTCGTCCAACGACAGCTCGTCACGGGCCGACGCCCTGGGCCCGACCGCGTACTACGACAACCCCTCCAACACCGCCGAGACGACGCCGCGCTGCCACCGCAGCAAGTCCGCCGAGGCGTTCGTGGGCGGCGGCGTCAGCGGCGCGAACTTCGCCTGCTCCGGCGCCCGGACGACGACGTTCACCGACTCCAGCGGCAACTTCAAGCCGGGCCTGGACTTCTCCTCGGACGGCAACGGCCATGTCGGCCAGGCGGCCGCGCTGCGCACCTTCGCCGGGTCGCACAACGTGCGGATGGTCGTCGTCAGCATCGGCGGCAACGACTTCAACTTCGCCTCGGTCGTGCAGAGCTGCGTCACGGACTTCCTCACCTCGCCGTCGTGGTACCCCGACTACTGCAACGACGACTCGTCGGTGAAGGCCAACTTCACCAGCGCCAACGTCAGCGCCGTGTCCGCCAGCATCGCGACCTCGCTGCGCAACGTGCGCCAGGCCATGCGCGACGCCGGGTACGCCGACAGCGCGTGGACCGTGCTCGTGCAGACCTACCCCTCGCCACTGCCGAACGGCTCGGGCAACCGCTACTCCCAGAGCGGGTACAGCCGCCAGACCACCGGTGGCTGCGGCTTCTGGAACAAGGACCTCGACTGGGCCAACGGCTCGGCGCTGCCGACCATCAACGGCGCCGTGCGCTCGGGTGTGGCGTCGTCCGGGCTGACCGACACCGCGGTGCTCGACCTGGCGCAGGCGTTCAACGGCCGGCGGCTGTGCGAGAGCACGGTCGGGC
Source organism: Angustibacter peucedani (assembly GCF_054779595.1). Lineage (NCBI taxonomy): Bacteria > Bacillati > Actinomycetota > Actinomycetes > Kineosporiales > Kineosporiaceae > Angustibacter > Angustibacter peucedani. Next base: position 5,363 of record NZ_BAAGXY010000137.1, on the reverse strand, counting down.
TCTACGAGGAGGTCGGGCTCTCGTCGTGGCAGTCCGCCGGCGCGGTCGACCGCACCGAGTGGGTCAACCAGATCCGCACCGCCTCGACGGTGTTCGGGCCGTACTACGTGCAGGAGTCGCTGCACCCCAACTACTGGGCGCAGCTGGCCACGCGCAGCTGCGTGCGGCAGGCCTACGCCAACGGCACGCCGCACGGCGGCACCTGCGCCCGCACGGGCAACGGCCTGACCTCGCGGGGCGAGCCGGTGATGACGCTGCGGTAGGCGCAGCAGCAACCGGGTCAGCCCGGGTCAGTCCGGTCGGGCCCGGGTCAGGCGGCGGCGTGCTCGCGCACCTGCCGCTTGATCCGGGCCAGCATCGCGACCATGCCGCGCAGCCGCAGCGGGCTGACCGCCTCGGCCAGCCCGAAGCGGTAGGGCGCGTCGTCGGGGACGGCGAGGACGTCGTCCGCGGGCAGGCCGTCGAGCCCGGTGTGCAGGATCCCGGCGAACCCGCGCGTGGTCGGGGACTCGCGCGGTGCGTCGAAGAACACGTGCACCGTGCGGGCGTCGTCGACCTCGACGGCCAGGAACAGCGGGGACTGGCACTCGTGCACCTGCTCCATGGCCTCGAGGTGCCCGGCGTAGCGCTCCGGCAGCCCGGGCAGCTCGTCGCTCAGCTCGAGCAGCAGCTGCAGCCGGTCGCGGGTGCCGACGGCATGGAAGTCCTCGGCCAGCTCGGCCATCGCCGGCGGCAGGGGAGCGGGGGCGTCGCTCACGCGGGCGACCCCGTGCCGCCGCCGGCCGAGCTGCCGTCGTCGGCGCCGACCTCGATCGGCACCCGGACGCTGTTGCCCCACTCGGTCCACGAGCCGTCGTAGTTGCGCACCCGCTCGAACCCGAGCAGGTGGGTCAGCACGAACCACGTGTGCGACGAGCGCTCGCCGATGCGGCAGTAGGCGATCACGTCGTCGCCGGGCTGCAGGCCCTTCTCACCGGTGTAGATCGCCTCGAGCTCGGCGCGCGCCTTGAAGGTGGCGTCCTCGGCGGCCGCCCGCGCCCAGGGCACGCTGCGCGCGCCGGGGATGTGGCCGCCGCGCACGGCGCCCTCCTGCGGGTAGTCGGGCATGTGCAGCAGCTCGCCGCTGAACTCGCCGGGGGAGCGGACGTCGACGAGCGGCTGGCCCAGGTGGCCCAGGACGTCGTCCTTGAAGGCCCGGATGGCGGCATCGTCGCGCTCGACCACCGGGTACTCGACCGCCGCGGGGGCCGGCACGTCGCGCGTGGTCTCGCGGTCCTCGGCCAACCACTTGGCGCGGCCGCCGTCGAGCAGCCGGACGTCCTCGTGGCCGAACAGGCTGAACACCCACAGGGCGTAGGCGGCCCACCAGTTGTTCTTGTCGCCGTAGACGACGATCGTCGTGTCGCGGCCGATGCCCCGCTCGCCCAGCACCTGCGCGAAGCGGGCGCCGTCGACGTAGTCGCGGGTGACGGGGTCGTTGAGGTCGGTGTGCCAGTCGACCTTGACCGCGCCGGGGATGTGGCCGCTGTCGTAGAGGAGCACGTCCTCGTCGGACTCGACGACCACGAGGCCGGGCTCGCCGAGGTGCTGCGCGAGCCAGTCGGTCGTCACGAGCCGCTCGGGGTGGGCGTACTCGGCGAGCTTCGGGTCGGTGTCAGCGGGCAGCGTCACGGGGTGACCTCCGGGTCGGTGGGTGCTCGTGGATCGGCAGGGTGTTCTGCGTCGGTGTCTCGGGCGGGACAACACCACGGACGTCCTCGATGATCCCAGCCCGTCCCACGGGCTCCGCCGGCTGGTCGGCATGCGGACAGCGGTCTCGACCTGCGGGACGACGGGCTCAGCCCGGCCGCAGCGCCTCGACGGCGGCGACGGTGTCGGCGTCGGCGGGCCGTTTGTCGGGCCGGTACCGGACGACGCGCGCGAACCGCAGCGCGAGGCCGGCGGGGTAGCGCGGCGAGGTCTGCACGCCGTCCAGCGCGATCTCGACCACGAGCTCGGGCCGCACGTGGACGACGTAGCCGTCGGCCGGCCCGTCGGCCACCGCCAGCAGCGCCTCGGTCTGCCACGCCAGCAGGACGTCGGTGAGCCCCTTGAACGTCTTGCCGAGCATCACGAAGCCGCCCGCCGGGCCGAAGCGCCCCTCCGGGTCGAGGGCGCCGAGGTGCAGGTTCGACAGCTTCCCGGTGCGCCGGCCGTGCCCCCACTCGGCGGCCAGCACCACGAGGTCGAGGGTGTGCACCGGCTTGACCTTGACCCAGCCGGACCCCCGGCGCCCCATCTCGTACGGCGCGGCCAGCGACTTCACCACGACGCCCTCGTGGCCGCGCTCGACCGCGTCGGCGGCGAAGGCCTGCGCGGCCGCGACCGCGTCGGGGTCGTCGGCGTCGACCACCAGGTGCGGGACGACGACGTCGGGCCGGCCCAGCGCGTCGAGCCGTGCCCGCCGCACCGACAGCGGTTCGCCGGTGAGGTCGTCGCCGTCCAGGTGCAGGACGTCGAACAGGTAGGTCGTGAGCGGCACCTCGGCGGCAGCGGCGGCAGCGCGCGGCCCGACCCGCGTGGCGGTGCGGGCCGCGGTCTCCTGGAACGGGCGCGGGCGGCCGTCGGGGCGCAGCGCCAGCGCCTCGCCGTCCAGCACCGCGCTGGAGACCGGCAGCGAGCGCGCCACGGCCGCGACGTCCGGCACCCGCTCGGTGATGTCGTCGAGCGTGCGGGTGAACACGCGCACCTCGTCGCCGTCGCGGTGCAGCTGCACCCGGATGCCGTCGAGCTTCCACTCGACGGCCGCGGGCGACGTGGCGGTCAGCGCCGTCGCGACGTCGGGTGCGGAACCCGCCAGCATCGGCGTCAGCGGCCGCCCCACCTCGAGCGCGTACCGGTCGAGCGCTCCCGGCCCCTCGACGAGCACCGCGACCGCGACGTCGGTCGTCGAGCCGGCCAGCGTGACCGCACGCCGCACCGCCGGCGCCGGCGCCGCCGAGGCCTGGGCGACCGCCTCGAGGAGCACGCCCTCCTGGGCTCCCTGGCGCAGCTCGCCGCTCACCAGCCCGGCCAGCAGCCGCTGCTCGGTCGCCGTGGCCCGGGCCAGCAGCCCGTGCAGCAGGTCGCGGCGGGCGGTCTGCGACCCGGCCCCGGACAGGCCCTCGGCGGTGGCGAAGGCGGCGTCGACCTCGAGCACGTGCAGTGGCGCGTCGCCGACCTCGGCCAGCGGGGCCGGGGCGCCGCGCAGCGCCGCGTACCCCAGCCCGGTGCGGCGCTGCCGCAGCTCGCCCATGAGGTAGGGCACGACCACGGCCACGACCGCGGGGTCGTCGTCCGCGGCCGCGGTGCGCAGGCAGGTGGCCAACCGCTCGACCTTGGCGCGTCGCCCGCTGGTGGCGGCGACGTCGGCGCTGGCGGTGGCGACGTCGAGGAGGAGCACGGCAGCATCCTGCCCGGCCGCACCGACAGCGCCAGCCGGACGGCGCCGTGGCGCGAGCCGTCGTGCGGCGGCCCGCCGATCGGGGCATGATCGGGGCCCCGGGCCGGACGCCGCCGCGGCCCCGAACGAGGAGCCCCCGTGCCCGACGACCCGCTGGCCGAGGACGACCCCAAGGGCCTGGCCGCGCACGCCACCAAGATCGTCGAGCGCCTGCTGGACGTCGGCATCGACGGCCGCGGGCCGTTCGACTCCGCCCAGACGGTCGCCGACAGCGCGCTGTCCGGGCACGGGGACGCCGAGCAGGCCATCGACGCCGTGGTGCGCTCGCACCTCAAGCTCGCGGCTGCCGGTGGCTTCGTCACCGGGCTCGGCGGCTTCGTCACCCTCCCGGTCGCATTGCCGGCCAACGTGCTCGAGTTCTACGCCGTGGCGACCCGCATGACGGCCGCCGTCGCCTGCCTGCGCGGCTACGACCTGCACCAGCAGGGCGTGCGCTCGGCGGTCATGCTCACGCTCGTCGGTGCCGACGCGGACGACCTGCTGAAGAAGGCGGGCGTGACGAGCACCGGGCGGCTGGCCAACCTGGCCGTCCAGCGGCTGCCCGGCCCCGCGCTCATGGTGCTCAACAAGGGGATCGGCTTCCGGCTCGTGAGCCGGGTCGGCCGCTCGGCGCTCTCCCGCTTCGGCAAGGGCGTTCCCGTCGTCGGGGGCGTGGTCGGGGCCGGCGTCGACGTCTACCTGCTGCGGCGCATCGCCGACCAGGCCCGCCGCGAGTTCCCGCACGCGCTCGTGCCGCGCTGACCCCTCGACGCCCGCCGGGAACCCGGCGAGCGCGCCGTGCGTCCCACCCCCGTGGCACCGCTCGGTGCCGACCAGGAGGACCGCACCATGGCTCGTACCCGCACCGCCGCCTTCGTCGCGCTCGCCCGTGCCCTGCGCGGGGCGTCCGGACCCGGCGGCGCCGGGCTCGGCGAGAGCCTGCGCGCCGTGCCGCGCTGGGTCCCGGCCACGCTCACCGGCCGCTACCCCGGCACCACGCGCGGCCAGCTCGGGCTGCTCGCCGCCGCCGTGCTCTACGTGGTCTCGCCGGTCGACCTCGTGCCCGAGGTCTTCATCCCGGTGCTGGGCCTGGCCGACGACGCGTTCGTCATCACCTGGCTGGCCGGCCGCCTGATCGGCGAGTCCGGGTCCTTCCTGGCCTGGGAGCGCGAGCGGGCCGCGGGCCGCGGGGTCCAGGACGACGTCCCGGGCTCATCGCGGCACACCGTCCAGGGGTCCGTGGTCCGCTGAGGCGCGGCCGTCGTCCACAGGGCGGCGGCTGAGTCCCACCGTCCACAGGCCGGCGGCCGGCAGCGGCGGTCGGTCCCCGGCCCCGGCCAGGGTGGCGACATGCCACGAACCGCCGCCCCCGAGCCGCCTGTGCTGCGGCTGACCAGCTCTTCCGACCTGGCCGCCGCCGTCCCGTACCTGCTGGGCTTCGCGCCCGAGCAGAGCGTCGTCGTCGTGTCCCTGCGGTCGCCGCGCGAACGGGTGGGCCTGGTGGCCCGGGCCGACCTGCCGCCCGACGACGGCCCACGCGCCGACGCGGTGGCCGAGGCCGTCGCGCAGCTCGTCCCGCCCCTGGTCGCCGACCGGCCCGCCTCCGTGGTCGTGCTGGTGCACGACGAGCTCGGCTGGGCCCGCGACCCGGCGCCGCACCACGACCTCGTCGCGGCGCTCGAGCGCGGCTTCGCCGCCCACGCGGTGCCCGTGCGCGAGGCGCTGTACGTCGGGGCCGACCGCGTGTGGTCCTACCGCTGCGAGCCCGGCGTGTGCTGCCCGGACGACGGCACCGACCCCGGCCAGGTGCGCAGCGGCGTCGTCGCCGACACCTTCGTCGCGCACGGCCGCGCACCCCTGGGCGGTCGCGAGGCCGTCGTCGCCGCCGTCGGTCCGCGCGGGC
>NZ_BAAGXY010000136.1:0-2179 GCF_054779595.1 Angustibacter peucedani | reverse complement strand
TGGTGGGTCGGCGGGCCGGCCGGCGCCTGGGCGCGACGACGGCGGCGCGGCGGCGCGGCGGCCGGGTCGGGCGCCTGGAACAGCAGCCCGCCGAACGACGCGGCCGGCGCCTCGGCCGGAGCCGTCTCGGCGGGGGTCTCGTCGGTCGGGACCTGGGTCTCGGTGGTCTCGTCCTCGGCCTCGGGCTCCTCGACCGGGACCTCGGGGGTCTCTTCGACCGGCGCGGGCTCGGCCGTGGCGGCGGCCTTCTTGCGCGGCGCACGCTTGCGGGCCGCCTTCTTCGCCGGGGCCGGCGCGTCGGCGTCCGCCGCGGGCGTCTCGGCGGGCGTCTCAGCGGGCGCTGCCGCCTCTTCGGTCGTGGTCGCCTCGGCCGGTGCGGTCGCCTTCGCGGCGGCCTTCTTGCGCGGGGCGCGCTTGCGGGCGGCGGCCTTCTTCGCCGGCGCCTCGGCGGACTGCTCGGCGGTCTGCTCTGCTGCGGTCTCGGGGGTGGTGTCGCTCATCGGGGTGCTCCCGTCAGGCCCCGGGCGCCGTCCACACCCTGCCGGCGCCGCGCGGGGCGATCGCGTTCGTCGTGCCGCGGTTGCGGTCACGACGGAAGTCGTGGTGTTGCGGCCCGAGGTGTCGCGCGGGGGCGCGGGGGCCTCGGGTCGTCGGCGGCCGGTGACCCGGTGCGGACGGCGGCCTGCTGGCGATCAGCCCGGTCGGGCCGGTGTCGCCGGTGGGTCGCCGCGCGAGCGCGGGTCGTCGGTCGTCGGGGCGAGCCGCAGGTGTGGGGTGCGGTCCGACCACCGGCAGTATCGCACACCCGGGCAGACCCGCCCGGGAGGCGCACACCGGACGCCGCGCCGCCGGTCCCCGCGAAAGCGCAGGTCAGGCCAGGGGGTCGGCGATCGCGCCGTCGCGCAGCGGTCCCTGGCACCGCCGCGTCGTGCGGGTGTCGTCGCCCACCGCGAGCCCGAGACCGGCCAGCCCGGCGAGGACCTCGTTGGGGCGCACCGTCGGCACCACGTGCCGCACCACCAGGCGCAGCGCCGGCTCGTCGCTGTCGTCCTCGACGACCAGCGACACGACCGGCTCGCGCGCGTCGAGCGCCCGCGGGCCGTTCTTGGTCAGCCGCTCGACGTCCACCCGCTCGGCGGCCAGGAACGCGGCCACGGCGGTCTCGACGTCCGCGCGGACGGCGCCGGGCAGCACGACGACCCACTCGCTCGCCTCGAGCCGGTCGGCGAGCGCCCCCGGCGTCGCCTCGACCACCTGGACGACGTCCAGGCCCGGCGGCAGGGACGCGTCGAGCGCCGCACGCACGGCCTCGGGGTCGCAGCGCGCGGCCAGCGACAGCTCGACGTACTCGGCCTCGCTCGCGGTGCCGGTGGGCGCCGCGTTCGCGAACGAGATCTTGGGGTGCGGGTGGAAGCCGGCCGAGTAGGCCATCGGGACGTCGGCCCGGCGCAGCGCCCGCTCCAGCGCGCGCTGGAAGTCGCGGTGGCTGCTGAACCGCAGACGTCCGCGCTTGGCGTAGCGCAGGCGCAGCTTCTGGACGACGGGCGGCGGGGGCGGTCCGTCGGGCTGGCGGGCCACCTCAGCCGTCCGAGGAGGGCGTGCTCGCCACGAGGTCGCGTCGGCTCGGGCCGTTGACGCTCAGCGGCAGCAGCGTGCGACCGGTCGGCCCGATCTGGATCTCGGTGCCGAGCTGCGGGCACACGCCGCAGTCGAAGCACGGGGTCCAGCGGCAGTCCTCGACCTCGGTCTCGGTGAGGGCGTCCTGCCAGTCCTCCCAGAGCCAGTCCTTGTCGAGGCCGGAGTCCAGGTGGTCCCAGGGCAGCACCTCGCCGAACTCGCGCTCGCGGGTGGTGTACCAGGCGACGTCGACGGGCTCGCCCGCCAGCGCGGTCTCGGCGGCGGCCATCCAGCCGTCGTACGAGAAGTGCTCGCTCCAGCCGTCGAACCGGCCGCCGTCCCGCCAGACCTGCTCGATCACGCGACCGACGCGACGGTCGCCGCGCGACAGCAGTCCCTCGACGATCCCGGGCTTGCCGTCGTGGTAGCGGAAGCCGATCGACCGGCCGTACTTCTTGTCGGCCCGGACGGCGTCGCGCAGCTTGGCCAGGCGCGCGTCGGTGGTCTCGGCGTCCAGCTGGCTGGCCCACTGGAACGGCGTGTGCGGCTTCGGGACGAAGCC
>NZ_BAAGXY010000135.1:0-2927 GCF_054779595.1 Angustibacter peucedani | reverse complement strand
GGTTGTCGTCAGCTCGTGTCGTGAGATGTTGGGTTAAGTCCCGCAACGAGCGCAACCCTCGTTCTATGTTGCCAGCACGTAAAGGTGGGGACTCATAGGAGACTGCCGGGGTCAACTCGGAGGAAGGTGGGGATGACGTCAAATCATCATGCCCCTTATGTCTTGGGCTTCACGCATGCTACAATGGCCAGTACAAAGGGCTGCGAGACCGCAAGGTGGAGCGAATCCCAAAAAACTGGTCTCAGTTCGGATTGGGGTCTGCAACTCGACCCCATGAAGTCGGAGTCGCTAGTAATCGCAGATCAGCAACGCTGCGGTGAATACGTTCCCGGGCCTTGTACACACCGCCCGTCAAGTCACGAAAGTCGGTAACACCCGAAGCCGGTGGCCCAACCCTTGTGGAGGGAGCCGTCGAAGGTGGGACTGGCGATTGGGACTAAGTCGTAACAAGGTAGCCGTACCGGAAGGTGCGGCTGGATCACCTCCTTTCTAAGGAGCATCTGGCGCCGGTTCGCCGGCGTCCAGGCCTCTGCCTCGGACGTACGTTCCGTGGAGAGTGCTCAAGGGTGGAACATCGATTACTTGGCACCGGTCGCGTCGACCTCACTCAGTACAGCTCCTCGGAGCAGGAACCTGTGAGCGACACGCTCCCGGTGCTTGGCACGCTGTTGGGTCCTGAGGGACCGGGCTTCACGCCTGACCTCAGCGACGACGGCCTCGACCCGGTCACGACCAGGACGGGGCCGTTTCGCGCGGACCGACCCCCGGATGAACCACTCGCTGCCGGCGAGCAGGCACCGGACACGGGGTCGATCTCCGCCCGTACCTTGAGAACTGCACAGTGGACGCGAGCATCTTTGATTCAAGTTAATAAGGGCACACGGTGGATGCCTAGGCACTAGGAGCCGAAGAAGGACGTAGGAACCTGCGATAAGCCTTGGGGAGCTGGTAACCGAGCTGTGATCCAAGGATTTCCGAATGGGGAAACCCGGCTGGAGTCATGTCCAGTCACCCACGCCTGAACACATAGGGCGTGCGGAGGGAACGTGGGGAAGTGAAACATCTCAGTACCCACAGGAAGAGAAAGCAACCGCGATTCCGTGAGTAGTGGCGAGCGAAAGCGGAAGAGGCTAAACCGATCACATGTGATAGCCGGCAGGCGTTGTGTGGTCGGGGTCGTGGGACCTCTCAGTCAGTTCTGCCGAGCTGGCAGCAAGTTACCAATCCGCGTCATAGTCGAAGGGCATTGAACGGCCCGGCACAGAGGGTGCTACCCCCGTAGACGAAATGGCGTGGACTTGCGAGAGGGATCCCAAGTAGCACGGGGCCCGAGAAATCCCGTGTGAATCTGGCAGGACCATCTCCCAAGCCTAAATACTCCCTAGTGACCGATAGCGGACAAGTACCGTGAGGGAAAGGTGAAAAGTACCCCGGGAGGGGAGTGAAATAGTACCTGAAACCGTGTGCTTACAATCCGTCGGAGCCTCCCTAGCAGGGGTGACGGCGTGCCTTTTGAAGAATGAGCCTGCGAGTTAGTGTTACGTGGCGAGGTTAACCCGTGTGGGGAAGCCGTAGCGAAAGCGAGTCCGAATAGGGCGACTCAGTCGCGTGATCTAGACCCGAAGCGGAGTGATCTACCCATGGCCAGGTTGAAGCGCGGGTAAGACCGCGTGGAGGACCGAACCCACCAGGGTTGAAAACCTGGGGGATGAGCTGTGGGTAGGGGTGAAAGGCCAATCAAACTCCGTGATAGCTGGTTCTCCCCGAAATGCATTTAGGTGCAGCGTCACGTGTTTCTTGCCGGAGGTAGAGCTACTGGATGGCTAATGGGCCCTACAAGGTTACTGACGTCAGCCAAACTCCGAATGCCGGTAAGTGAGAGCGTGGCAGTGAGACTGCGGGGGATAAGCTCCGTAGTCGAGAGGGAAACAGCCCAGACCACCAGCTAAGGCCCCTAAGCGTGTGCTAAGTGGGAAAGGATGTGGAGTTGCTCAGACAACCAGGAGGTTGGCTTAGAAGCAGCCACCCTTTAAAGAGTGCGTAATAGCTCACTGGTCAAGTGATTCCGCGCCGACAATGTAGCGGGGCTCAAGCACACCGCCGAAGCTGTGGCATTCACACATTGCCCGGCCGTCCTAGACGGTCCAAGCGTGTGGATGGGTAGGGGAGCGTCGTGTGGCGAGTGAAGCGGCGGAGTGATCCAGCCGTGGACGCCACACGAGTGAGAATGCAGGCATGAGTAGCGAATGACGGGTGAGAAACCCGTCCGCCGAATGACCAAGGGTTCCAGGGTCAAGCTAATCTGCCCTGGGTAAGTCGGGACCTAAGGCGAGGCCGACAGGCGTAGTCGATGGACAACGGGTTGATATTCCCGTACCGGCGAAGAACCGCCCATGCTGAACCCAGTGATGCTAAGCGCCTGAAGCCGGCTGACTCTTCGGAGGAGGCATGGTGGAGCGCGCGACCCGATCTGGTAGTAGGCAAGCGATGGAGTGACGCAGGAAGGTAGCCTCCGCGTGGCGATGGTAGTCCACGTCCAAGGGTGTAGGGCGAGGTGTAGGCAAATCCGCACCTCATGCGCCTGAGACCTGATAGTGACCGCGATAGCGGGAAGCAGGGTGATCCTATGCTGCCGAGAAAAGCTTCTAGCGAGGTTCGAGCCGCCCGTACCCCAAACCGACTCAGGTGGTCAGGTAGAGAATACCAAGGCGATCGAGTGAATCGTGGTTAAGGAACTCGGCAAAATGCCCCCGTAACTTCGGGAGAAGGGGGGCCGGACAGGTGAAGGAGTTCTCCTCCTAGCCTTGATGGCCGCAGAGACCAGGGAGAAGCGACTGTTTACTAAAAACACAGGTCCGTGCGAAGTCGCAAGACGATGTATACGGACTGACGCCTGCCCGGTGCTGGAACGTTAAGGGGACGGGTTA
>NZ_BAAGXY010000134.1:0-8790 GCF_054779595.1 Angustibacter peucedani | reverse complement strand
GGCGGAGGCGCTGCGCGAGGGCGGTCCGGTCGCGGCGGCCGAGACGCCGCCCGTCGCGGCCGACCCGGCGCCCGTGCCCGACGCGACGCGCACGGCCGTCGTCGGCGGACGGGCCTGGACGACGGACGACGACGCGCTGCTGCGCGAAGGCGTCGACCTCGGCTGCTCGGTCGACGACCTCGCCGACCAGTTCGAGTGCGAGGTCGAGGTGGTCGAGCTGCGGCTGGACGCGCTCGGGCTGACCGCGCCGCGCGAGCTCTTCTAGCCTGTCGGCGTCCCGCCCTAGGCTGGCCAGGTGCACCGCATCTTCAGCACCGCCGTCGCCGACGTCTACCCGCACTACGTCGCCAAGGTCGAGCGCAAGGGCCGCACGACCGCCGAGCTCGACGAGGTGATCCGTTGGCTCACCGGCTTCGACGACGCGCAGCTGCGCCAGCACCTGGACGACGGCACGACCTTCGAGGCCTTCTTCGCCGACGCCCACCTCAACCCGGCGGCGTCGTCCATCACCGGCTCGGTCTGCGGCGTGAAGGTGCAGGACGTCGAGGATCCGCTCATGCGCCGGATCCGCTACCTCGACAAGCTCGTGGACGAGCTGGCCAAGGGTCGCCCGATGGCGAAGGTGCTGCGCGCGTGACGGGCTTCGAGACCCGGATGCTGACGCCCGAGACGTGGCCGGACTTCGCGGCGCTCGTCGAGGCCAGCGGCGGCGTCTGGGGCGGGTGCTGGTGCATCGGCTTCCACCCCGACGGCTTCCAGGGCTCGCCCGCGGGCAACTGCGCGGCCAAGCGCGCGCACGTCGAGGGCGGCACGGTGCACCAGGTGCTGGTGTACCGCGACGACGAGTGCGTGGGCTGGGTGCAGTTCGGGCCGCCGTCCGAGGTCGCCACGATCAAGAACGCCAAGGCGTACGACAAGGAGCTCGTCGACCTTCCGGACTGGCGCATCGGCTGCGTCTTCACCGGCAGCAAGCACCGCCGGCAGGGCGCCTCGCGCGCCGGGCTCACGGCGGCGCTCGACGAGATCGCCCGCGCCGGTGGCGGCGTGGTCGAGGCCTACCCCGAGCAGCTCGAGGGCCGCGGACCGCAGCGGGGTGCGTACCTGCACACCGGTGCCGAGGACCTCTACACCGACCTCGGCTTCGAGCGCGACCGGCAGATCGCCAAGTGGCGCTGGGTGATGCGGCTGACCGTGCCGAAGCAGCGCGCCCGCGCGGCCAAGGGTTAGTCGGGCAGCGCACACCACGGCTCGAGGGTGCCGCTGCCGACGGCCGGCACGTCCTCGCCGCGCGCCCGGCGGGCGAGGTCCTCGGCGAGCGGTGCCAGGCCGATGACGGCCCGGTCGCGGGCGAGCTGGTCGAGGTCGACGTCGGCGACCAGCCGCGCCCCGCCGTCGGCGACCTCCACGTGCTGGCCGAGCACGCCGTACCGCGGGGGAGCGCCCTCGACGGCCGCGATGCCGTCGACGGTGTGGGCAAGGTGCCGCGGGTGGGCCTGGCCGGCGCGCACCGCCGCCTCGAGCAGCGGCACGCAATGGCGCCGGAAGGCCCGGTTCGCGGGGCTGTCGAGCGTCGACACCCCGGCGCCCGCGTGCTGCAGCAGCAACCAGGCCGCGTCGGCGCCGTCCTCGCCCACCAGGTCGCGGCCGGGCCAGCCCCGTTCGTGCACCAGGGCGACCAGCCAGGTGGTGTTCGACCGCACGCGGGCCAGCGCGGCCTGCACCGACGGCGGCGCGGCGGTCTCGGGCTGCCACTCCAGCACCGCGAACGGCCAGGGCGTCGTGCTCGGCGGCTGGGTCGCGTCGAAGGCCGCGCGGTGGTCGTCGGCGGTGCGGTAGACGAGGTCCGGGGCCTGCTGGTCGGCCTCGAAGCGCGCGAGCAGCTCGGCCCGCAGGCCGTCGTCCGGGGTGGTCATGCCGGCTCGTCCACCCGGGTGAGCCAGTGTGCGAGCAACGGGCCGAGCACCTCCGGACGCTCGTGCGGGAGGGCGTGGCCGGCGCCGTCGACGACCGCGAGGGTGGCGTGCGGGTAGCGCTCGAGCAGCGCGACGGTGCCGGCCGAGCCGACCGTGCTGTCCTGGCGGCCGGCGACGAGCAGGGTCGGTCCGTCGTAGGGCTCGCCGTCGAGGTCGACCGCCCAGCCGGCGAAGACCCGACCCAGCGCCTCCTCGTCGACCGCCTGAGTGCTCGGCCACACCGCGTCGCGGTAGCGGTGGGCCGTGGCCGCCGTGCGCACGACGAAGTACTCGTCGAAACCCTTGCGCTGCAATGCGTCCAGCCCGTCGTGGGCGTCGTCGTCCTCCCGCACCGCCACCTGCGTGGGCACGTCGGCCGACGTCCCGCCGACGGGGCACACCAGCGCGAGACCTCGCACCAGGTCCGGACGTCGAGCCGCCACGCCGCGGGCCAGGTACGCGCCGTAGGAGTGGCCGAGCAGCAGCGCGGGCCCACCGATCACGGTCTCGACGAACGTCACCAGCAGCGCGACCACGTCGTCGTTGCTCGTCAGCCCGTCGGCCGTGGTGCGTCCCATGCCGGGCAGGTCGAGGTAGACCCGGCGGTACCCCTCGTGCGGCAGCACGGGCTCCAGGGCCGCCTCGAGCTCGCGGTGGTCGACTCCGGCGCCGTGCAGGGCCAGCAGCGGCACGCCGTCCCCGTGCGCGCTGAAGTGCACCTCGACGTCGCCGACCCGCTCCTGCACCGCGCCACCGTACCGAGCCGTTTCCCAGGCGACGTCCAGGTTCGTCGTCCAGGCTGGTGCGATGCAGGAGGACGAGGCCACGCGCGTGGCACAGGCACTGGTCGACCGCGGCGTCATCGCGAAGGTGGCGCGCCCGAGCTCGTACCGCTTCGGCGTGCGCGTCCCGCTCGGCGACGGGCGGGAGGCGTTGTGGGACGTCGACGGAGCAGCGGGGCTGGAGGCGCAGATCATGCGCAACGGCGTGCTGGTCGGGTTCGTGCCGCAGATCGCCGGCTCGGAGCACTTCGACGAGGCGCAGACGGTCGAGGCCATCCTGGCCACGGACTACGGCAGCGCCTGACGGCGCACGACGAAGGGGTCGGCCCCGAGCGCCGACCCCTCCGTGCTGGTGTCCCGGCTCAGCGCGATGCCACCTGCAGCTCCTGCCAGGGCAGCGGCCACGGGAAGAAGATCGGCGTGCCGCTGGTCTGCCAGGCCAGGCCGAACCACACGCTGTCGGTGCCCGACCAGCGCCGGACGGCGATCTCGTACGTCGCGCCGCGCGTGGCCGCGAACTCGACCACCTCGTAGCTGTTGTCCCACGAGGCCGAGGCCGCGACCTGCTGGCCCTGGCTGTTGCGCACCACCAGGTCGAAGTCGACCGTGAGCTGCGAGGCCAGCGGCAGCCCGAAGATTGAGGTCACCTTGCTGTCCCACGCCAGCGCCACCTTGACGGTCGGCGAGAGCAGCAGCAGCGGCACCTGCACGTGGTAGCGGAACGTCGTGAAGCCGTCGGCCCCGACGTCGGCGGACGCCAGCGTGCCGACGTCCCAGCCGCGCGACGTGGCCGGCGCGTCGCGCCACCGGCGCTGCTGCGCCACGCGCACCCCGGACTCCGCGTCGACCGCGCCCGCGCCGTCAGAGGCGTCGGTGCGGGTGCTGACGTCGTTCCACCACGTGCTGCCCGACACGTTGCGCCCCGCGGTCGCGAGCAGGATCGCGCGGCAGCCCTCGGGCCACGAGCAGAGCACGGGGTCGACGTCCTGCAGCAGGGCCGTGACGCCCGCGGTGGCCGGTGCCGCGAAGCTGGTGCCGGACATCGTCTGGCCGTTCGCGCTGACCCCGGTGCCGTTGGCGGCGAGCTCGGGCAGCTCGCGGTCGCCGTGCGTCGACGTCGGGTTGCGGAAGACCGAGTCGCCCGACATCGACGACGCGGTGTCGTCGTGGTTGCCGACCGAGAGCGTGTTGAACCCCTTGTGGTTCACGAACTCCGAGGACGGCGGCTGGATGTTGTCGGCGTCACCCTGCCAGAAGTTCCCGGCGGCCTGGACGATCGTCGGGTACGGCCAGCGCAATGCCAGGAAGTCCTTCAGGACGTCGTCGGCCTGCAGCCCCGCACCGCCCGGCTCGGTGCCGCGGTGGAAGCTCTGGCTGATGACCGTGCAGCCCTGGTTGGCCGCCCAGCGCAGCGCGTCGTTGTCGGCGCTGTTGGCGGAGAACAGGTCGCAGTCGGGCGCGTGCCCGTGCGGCCGGTTCGCCTCGGTGTTCTTGATGATGGCGTGCGTCAGGCGGGCGTGGTTGCTGGCCGGGGGAGAGCTCGAGAAGCGCCCGGCCAGCGCGAGGTTGGTGGTGTCGCTCGGGCCGTCCTCGAAGACCGCGACGCGCACCCCGGTGCCGTCGAAGCCGAGGTTCTGCGCGCGGTCCGAGCGCGCCACGGCGATGGAGTTCCCGAGGTCGGTGATCGCGCTGCGGTCGTCGAGGAAGACGGCGCCGACGGCGTCGGAGGCCGCGAGGTCGCGGACCTTCGCGGCGGGCAGCGTCGCGCGCAGCAGCGGGACGTCGTCGTCCTGGCGCGCCATCACCTCGGCGCCGAGACGCTTGAGCCGGCGCTGCAGGTTCCCGGTCGCCTTGCGCTGCACCGCGTTGCGCTCGACCTCGACGGGGTGCGGCTCGGTGGCGCGTCGGTCGGTGGGCTTGTCGACGACCTGGCCGTCGTCCTCCAGGTGCGGCCACACGACGACGTCGACGGGCTCGTCGTCCGCCACGGTCTCGAGGTGGCGCCACAGCGTCTCGTGCATCCGGCCGAAGCGGTCGGCCCGCCGCTTCTCGACGCCGGCGAGCAGCTCGTCGGCGTCGACCTGCTGGCCGTCCGCGCCGAACGCGAACGCTGCCGCCACGCCCTTCTCGCGGTGCACCGCCTTGACCAGCTCGACGTACTGCTCGTCGTCCGAGGCCTTGTCGCCCGGGCGCAAGCGGGTGACGGCGAGCTCGCCGACCGCGAGGTGCACGACGTGCTCGACGCGGTGGTCGTCGGGCACGCGCCCGACCATGGCACCGATGACGAACGGCACGTGCACCGGCTCGGCGAGGCGCTCGCCCTTGGCGTCGAGCAGCTCGCCGACGACGAGCTCGTGCGCGCCGGGTGAGAGGCCGTCGGTGGCCACCTGCACCACCCGTCCGCGCTTGGCCAGCCGGACGTCGGCGTCCTGCCAGGGGCCGCGGGCGGGGCGCAGGCGCACGGCGCCCTGCGCGGACCGGGGGTCGACCGGACGAGCGGTCGTGACGTGGAGCGGCGTGCCGGGGGTGATGACCTCGCCCGGCGTGAACGAGAGGGTCAGCGTCGTGTCCATGCCCGACGAGAGCGCCGGACCGCACGGCCTGATACCTCAGGTCACCTCGATCGGCTGGCCCCCCGTGATGCGCACGAGCTCTTCGTAGGACGTCGGGAACACCGTGTGCGGGTGGCCGGCCGCCGCCCAGACGACGTCGTAGCGGGAGAGCGCGACGTCGACGAAGGTGCGCACGGGCACCAGGTGCCCGACCGGTGCGACGCCGCCGATCGCGAAACCCGTTGCGGCCCGGACGATCTCGGGCGTCGCGCGCTGCAGGTCGGCCAGCCCGAGCAGATCCGCGACCTTGTGGGTGTCGACCCGGTGCGCCCCGGACGTCATGACCAGCAACGGTTCTGAGCCGTCGCCGTCGCGCACGTGCCGCCCGGCGTCCGGGTCGGTGACGGCCGCGACACCGACGAACACCAGCGAGTTCGCGATCTGCCCGACCTCGACGCCCAGCTGCTCGGCCGCGGCCTGCGCGGTGCGCGCCGCGTCGTCCAGCACGCGCACCTGCCCGCGCACGCCGAGGCCGGCGAGCGTCTCGGTGACGCGGGTGACGGCGGCGTGGGCGGCCAGGTCCGACATGGCCGAAGGGTAGTGGCGCAGGAGGGGCGCGCGTGGGACGTCGGGTCGAGCCGTCCTGCGGGTCACCAGAAGCGCGGCTGGCGCGGGACGGTCTCCAGGTCGGCGAGCAGCAGCGCGCGGTCCTCGGGGTCGGCGACCTCCTCGGCCGCGGCGAGGGCCGCCTCGGTGGCCGCGCGGGCGGCGTCGGCGTCGCCCGAGACGGCGTGCGCCCGGGCCAGCGCCTCGTGCGCGAAGGCGAGGTCCCAGTCGCCGATCCCGTTCTCCTGGCACAGGTCCAGCGCCCGCTGGGCGTGGTGCCGGCTCGGCTCGCCGCGCTCGAGCACCGCGTAGACGCGCGAGCACAGCCACTCGCCGCGGGCCAGGTGCACCGCGGTCCCGGCCTGCTCCCAGTGGTGCCGCGAGGCGTGCGCCATGTGCAGCATCCGGTCGTCGTCGGCGCGGGTGCGGTCGTCGGCCTCCATCAGCCGCCAGGTGCCGTTGAACAGGTCCACCGCGAGGCGGCGGTGCTCGGCGGCGTCCGGGCTCGGCGCGGTCTGCGCGGTCGTGGGCTCGGTGGTCGGGGTGGTCGTGGTCTCGGCGGGGGGAGGGGCGGGGTCGGTCACGGGGAGCTCCTGGAGGTGGTGGTCGATGGTGTGCAGGTCGCCGCGCAGCCGGGTGGCGCGGGCCTCGACGCGGCGGCGGTGGCGGGCCAGGGTGGCCCGGACGGCGACCGGGTCGCCGTCGGCGGCCAGGCAGACGCGCACGTCGTCGAGGGGGACGTCGACCGCGCGCAGCAGGTGCACCAGCCGGGCCGGCCCGAGCTGGGAGGGGTCGTAGTAGCGGTAGCCGGTGACGGCGTCGACGACGGCCGGGCGCAGCAGCGCCACCCGGTCGTAGTGCCGCACGGCCTTGGTGGTCAGGCCGGTGCGGCGGGCCAGCTCGCCCACGGTGAGCAGCCGGTCGACCGGGGCGTCGGAGGTCTGGTCGGGAGCCACGTCCCGGAGCGTAGGAGCCTGCCCCGGGGGAACCTCAAGAACCGTCGTCCACCGGTCGGGTGAAGGTGTTGACGCGGTGTCCGACCGCAGGTGTAGTCTCGACCTCGTTCGAACAGGTGTTCGAACGACTCCCACCGGGCGGACTCCCCTCCAGCCGGTGGGGGTGGGGCCCGTCCCCCGGCCGCCTCGACCCCGGCCGCGACGGGCCCTACGGCCTGGCCGGTCCGGGTGGCGGTGGGGAAGCCGCCGCCCGGGCCTGCCGGCCGGGTCTGCCGGTCTTCCCCCGCGGCAGCGACGAGCCAGTCAGCGAGCGGCCAGCGGAGGTGCGGGGTGGGACGACGGTACGACGACCCGGTCGAGGTGCGGACGACGGGCGAGCCCGAGGGCGACGAGCCCGAGGCTCCCGCGGCGTTCGTCTGGCGCGACCGGCTCTACGTGGTGCGCGGCGTGCTGTCGCACTGGTACGAGCGGCGGGTGTGGTGGCGCGAGGCCGCGGCCTCGGCGCTGCTGGGGCTGCGTTCCGAGGTCGACGTCGCCGCGCAGGGGGCGGTGCCGTCCGGCGGTCGGGTGCCGGCCGGGCTCGCGCTCGACGACGTCCCGGCGCGCCGCTCGCCGCTCGAACCTGCCGAGCGCGAGGTCTGGCGGGTCGAGGCCGCCGCCGGGCGCAGCAGCCCGGTCGGCGTCTACGACCTCGTGCACGACCCCGGGTCCGGCGCACCGGCCGCCGACCGATGGCGCCTGGTGCACGTCGAGGACTGACCAGCCCGCCGCGCCCCGTCCCTCACCGACCACCACCAGGAGGACCTCCCGTGCCGACGTCCAGCCCACCCCGGGTGCCCCCCAGCAGCCTCGACCTGCTCGACCGGGCCCGCGACAGCCTGGTCGCGGCGCTCACCGCCTCCACCGCGGGCGAGCGCTACGTCGCCGCGCACCTGGCCGCGCTGCGCGCCGCCGCCGCCGTGCTGTCGGTGCGCGGTCGCCCGCACCGGCACGGCCGGCCGCGCAGCGTGTGGGAGGTGCTGCCCACCGTCGCGCCCGAGCTGGCCGAGTGGGCCGCGTTCTTCGACGCCGGCGCCACCCGCCGGGCGGCGCTCGAGGCCGGCCGCGACGACGTCGTCAGCAGCCGCGAGGCCGACGACCTGGTCCGCGACGGCGAGACCTTCCTGGTGCTCGTCGAGCAGGTGCTGGGCCTGCCGCGCCACGACGTCCTGCCACCGGGTGCGGTCTCGCTGCGCGGGGCCAGCCCCTTGCCGTTGGTCCGCTGAGCACCGCCTCCGCGCTTCCCCGAGCCTGCGATGACCTCCCCAGCCCCCGTCCCCTCCTCCGCCTCTTCTTCTTCTTCCTCCTCCACCGCCTCCGTCACCGATCCCTTCGTCCACCTGCACGTCGCGTCCGGGTACTCGCTGCGGCACGGCGCGTCCTCGCCCGACGCGCTCGTCGCGCGAGCGGTCGAGCACGGCATGGGCGCGCTCGCCCTGACCGACCGCGACGGCCTGTACGGCGCGGTGAAGTTCGTGCTCGCCTGCCGCAGGGCCGGGATCGCGCCGCTGCTCGGCGTCGACCTGGCCACCGACCCCACCGGCCTGGTCGCCGGGCTGCCCGCCTGGGCCGACCCGTCGGTCGCCGCACGGGCTGCCGGGTCGGGGCGCGCGCCGGTGCGCGGCGGGGCGCTCGTCGACCCCTACCGGCCGCGGGTCACGGTGCTCGCCGCCGGCACCGGGTCCGACGGCGTGGGGTCGGGGGAGGGCTGGGCCGCGCTGTGCCGGCTGGTGTCGGCGGCGCACCTGTCCAGCGGGCACCTCGGCGGCGAGCGCGGCACGCCGGTGGTCGACCTCGCGACGGTCGCCCGGCACGCCCGCCCGGACCAGCCCGCCGACCAGCCCGCCGACGCGCCGTCCCGGCTGGTCGTGCTGCTCGGTCCGGCCAGCGAGGTCGGCCGGGC
>NZ_BAAGXY010000133.1:0-4164 GCF_054779595.1 Angustibacter peucedani | reverse complement strand
GCCGCGGCACCGGCCCGCTCGCGCTGGAGCCGCGTCGCCGGTGGGGTGCCCCGCGGCCGCGGAGCGGTGGCGGCGGGCACCGTGCTCGCCCTGCTGCTCGTGGGCGGCGGCGGCTTCGCCCTCGGCCGGGCCACCGACGACGGCCACCGCGACGGTCCCCGGTTCAGCGACCAGCGGTTCGGGCCGGGCATGCGTGGCGGCCAGCAGGACGGCCAGGGCCCGTGGGGCCGCGGCGACGGCAGCCAGGACCAGCAGGGCCCGGGCGCACCCCAGGGACCGCAGGGCAACCAGCGCGGCCCGATGAACGGCCCGGGTCAGGGCAACGGCACCGCCTGGGTGCCCGGCTCGTCGCGCTCGGCCGAGTCCTCGACCCGTGAGAAGGACACGTGACCACGGCGGTGGCGGACGTCGTCCGAGCGGCGCCGGCCGCCCGTCACCACGAGACCGGACGGCGCGCCCGCCGGGACGCCGTCGTGCGCCAGGGTGCGGCCGCGCTGCTGTGGCTGAGCCTGCTGCTCGTCACCTACTGGTGGGTGGCCGGTGGCGGCGTCCAGGACCTCGGCGGCTGGGAGAGCGGTCTGACGTCGGTCGGTCGCCTCACCGGGCTGGCGTCGTCCGTGCTGCTCCTGGCCCAGGTCGCGCTGATGACCCGGTTCCCGTTGCTGGAGAGCGCTTTCGGGCAGGACCGTCTGGCGAGGACGCACCGGCTCGTCGGCTTCACGTCGTTCAACCTGATGCTGCTGCACGTCGTGACCATCACGTGGGGCTACGCCGGCGGCCGGCTGCTGCGCACCCCGGGCATGCTGTTCGAGCTGACGCTCGACTACCCCGGCATGCTGCTGGCCGCGGCCGGCACGGTCTGCCTGTTCCTGGTGGTCGGCACGAGCGTGAAGGCCGCGCGCCGCAAGCTGAGGTACGAGTCGTGGCACCTGCTGCACCTGTACGCGTACCTCGGCGTCGGGCTCGCCCTGCCGCACCAGCTGTGGACCGGTCAGGAGCTCACGTCGTCGACCGGGCGCACGGTCTTCTGGTGGTCCGCCTGGGGTGCGGTGGCCGCTCTCGTGGTCGTCTGGCGCATCGGCGTCCCGCTGTGGCGCAACGGGTTCCACCAGCTGCGCGTCGCCGCGGTCGTCCGCGAGAGTGCCGACGTCGTCTCGGTGCACCTCGTCGGACGACGCCTCGACCGGCTGCCGGTGGAGGCCGGCCAGTTCCTGGGCCTCCGCTTCCTCGGCCGGCCCGGCTGGACGCGCGCCAACCCCTACTCGCTGTCGGCCGCCCCCGACGGCCGGTCCCTGCGGATCACCGTGCAGGCGGTCGGCGACGGCAGCTCGTCGCTGGCGACGCTCGTCCCCGGCACGCGGGCGCTCGTCGAGGGGCCGTTCGGCCGGCTCGGCGCCCGGGCGCGCACCCGGCGCAAGGTGGCCCTGATCGGTGCGGGAGTAGGCATCACGCCGCTGCGCGCCCTGGCCGAGGGGCTGCGCTACGCGCCGGGCGAGGCGGTGCTGGTGCACCGCTTCACCGACGCCCCGCTGTTCGAGGGCGAGATCGACGCCATCTCCCAGCAGCGCGGGCTCGGGGTGCTGCGCCTCGCCGGCCATCGTCGCGCCGACGGCTCGTGGCTCGGGGCCGGGGTCGGCCCGTGGTCGGACCTGGACGCCCTGCGCGGCTGGATCCCCGACGTGGCCGAGCGCGACGTCTTCGTCTGCGGCCCGGAGGTCTGGACCGACCTGGTGCGCCGTGACCTGCTGGCGGCGGGAGTGCCCGCCGACCAGATCCATCTCGAGACCTTCGCGTGGTGACCCGATGAAGCGCATCGTCCTGTGGTTCCTCAGCACCGTCTCGGCCGTGGTGCTGCTCTTCGGCTACCACACGTCCACGGCCGGGGCCGGCGGGTCGGTGGCGGCCCCGACGTCGGTCGTCTCGAGCAACGGTGGCACCAGCAGCAGCGACACCTCCGGCAGCGGTACCGGCAGCGGGGACGCGTCCAGCTCGAGCTCGGGCTCGTCGTCCGGCTCGGGCTCGTCGTCCGGCTCGTCCTCGTCGTCCTCGAGCTCGACCGTGACCGGCGAGGTGGCCCAGACCCGCTGGGGTCCGGTGCAGGTGCAGCTGACGCTGGACGGCACCAAGATCACCGACGTCCAGGTCGTGCAGTACCCGAACGGCAACGGCCGCGACCAGGAGATCAACTCCTACGCGCTGCCGATCCTGGTGCAGGAGACCGTGTCGCAGCAGTCGGCCAGCATCGACATGGTCAGCGGCGCCACGGTCACGAGCGACGGCTACCTGCAGTCGCTGCAGAGCGCGCTCGACCAGGTGAGCTCGTGACCGCCACCGCCACCGCGGCGCGGGCCGTGCGCCGTCGGGTCGACCACGTGATGGGCCTTCCGGTCAGCCTGGCGCTGCGCGGCGAGCAGGCGGACGGCGACGCCGCCGATCGCGCGTGGGACGCCGTCATGAGCAGCCTGCGCGAGGCCGACCGGGTCTTCAGCACCTACCGCGAGGACTCGGTGGTCTCGCGCCTCGACCGCGGCGAGCTCGCGCTGGCCGACTGCCCGCCCGAGGTGGCCGAGGTGCTGGCCATCGGCGAGGTGGCCCGCCGCGACACCGGGGGCGCGTTCGACGTCCACCGCTGCGGATTCGACGGCTGTCGTCGTCTCGACCCCAGCGGCGTCGTCAAGGGCTGGGCGGTGCAGCGGGCGGCCGAGACGCTGAGGTCGTTGCGGCGCACCGACTTCTGCCTGTCGGCCGGCGGCGACATGGTGTGCCACGTCGCCGACCTCGACGCGCCGTCCTGGCAGGTCGGCGTGGAGGACCCGTCCGACCCGAGCCGCGTGCTGGCGCGCATCCCGGTGCGGCACGGCGCCGTCGCGACGTCCGGCTTCGCGCACCGCGGCGCGCACGTCGTCGACGCCCGGTCGGGTCGTGCGCCCGAGGGCGTCACCCAGGTGACGGTCGTGGCGGCCGACCTCACCACCGCCGACGTCGACGCCACGGCGGCGCTCGCCCTCGGCCCGGACGCGCTGCCCTGGCTGCGGTCCCGTGGCCGCACCGGGCTCGTGGTGCTGGCGGACGGCACCGCGCACGTGCTCGGCGGCTGACCCGCGGCGCCGGGTGGGGAACATCCGGGGTCGCCTGCTGTTGGCACCCGTGTGAGCCTCCTCTTCGAGCCGTTGACGCTGCGCGGCACCACCTTCCGCAACCGCGTGTGGGTCGCGCCCATGTGCCAGTACTCCTCGCACGAGGGACGCCCGACCGACTGGCACCTGGTGCACCTCGGCTCGCTCGCGCGCGGCGGCGCGGGCCTGGTGCTGCAGGAGGCGACCGCCGTCGTCCCGGAGGGCAGGATCTCGCCGGACGACGCCGGCATCTGGACCGACGAGCAGGCCGACGACTACCGCCGCATCGCGGACTTCGTGCGCGAGCAGGGCGCGGTTCCGGGCATCCAGCTGGCGCACGCCGGCCGCAAGGGCTCGACGTACGCGCCGTGGCGCGGCAGCGGCTCCGTGCCGCTGGACGAGGGCGGCTGGACGACGGTCGCGCCCTCCGCCGTCGCGTTCGACGGCTACGCGACACCGCGCGAGCTGACCGAGACCGAGATCGCCGACCTGGTGCGGGCGTTCGCGGCTGCCGCCGGACGGGCGCTGCGGGCCGGCTTCGAGGTGGTCGAGCTGCACGCGGCTCACGGCTACCTGCTGCACGAGTTCCTCTCGCCGCTGTCGAACCACCGCACCGACGGCTACGGCGGCGACCTGGCGGGCCGGTCGCGCTTCCTGGTCGAGGTCGTCGACGCCGTCCGGGCCGTCCTGCCGGAGTCCACGCCGCTGCTCGTGCGCGTCTCGGCCAGCGACTGGGTCGAGGGCGGTCTGGACGTCGGCGAGGTGGCCCAGGTGGCCAAGGAGCTCGCCGCGCACGGCGTCGACCTGGTCGACGTCTCCAGCGGCGGGAGCTCGCCCGACCAGCAGATCACGCTCGGTCCCGGCTACCAGGTGCCGTTCGCGCGCACGGTCCGGGAGGCGTCCGGCCTGCCGGTGGGTGCCGTCGGCCTGATCACCGAGCCGCAGCAGGCCGAGCAGGTGCTGGCCGAGGGCTCGGCGGACGTCGTCCTGCTGGCCCGAGCCCTGCTGCGCGAGCCGCACTGGCCGCTGCGCGCCGCCGCCGAGCTCG
>NZ_BAAGXY010000132.1:0-4777 GCF_054779595.1 Angustibacter peucedani | reverse complement strand
GCGATGACATCGGCCTGCTCCCCGCTGATCACTCCCGCCAGCAGCGCCTCCCGGGTCGGCGCGAGTTCCGGTGCGGCGGGCGAGCGGTAGAACGCCTCGGCCCGCGCCGCGATCCGCGCCGCCCCGCCCGGACTGCAGGCGGGCAGCTCACGGCGCAGCCACGCCGCCAGATCCCGGCACCCGCTCTGCCGGGGCAGCCCGCGCTGCATCGCCTCGGCCGCGACCTGCACCAAGGCCACCTCGGCCATGCGCACCTGGTGCTCGAACCGACGCAGCTCGGCACCCAGCCCGGCGTCCGCCACCCGCCACGCGGCGGTGGAGGGCGGTCGCCCGGCGGTCGTCGTCATGCGTCAAACCTAGAGCAGCCACCGACAAACGACTGCGGCACAACAGACCTGTGGACGGTGTGACCACCGTCGTCCACAGGTGGACGAACGCCGAGCCCTACGTGCGCACCGACCTCGGCCCCACCCGCAGCGCCGCCCCGCGCGCCACCAGCGGCGACGGCGATGCCACCCATAGGTACGTCGGCAGCACCGGCAGCAGCGACGCCAGCGCCGCCTCCGGCAGCTTCGTCACCGGCCCCGGCACCAGCCCGTCGTCCGCGAACTGCTCCGGCGACGCCAGCACCGGAAGCGTGTAGTCGAGCACGTGCCAGCCGGCCATCATCCGCCGCAGCCCCGGCCGCGTGCGGTACTGCTCGTAGTAGTGGTCGGCCCGCCCGAAGGCGCGGACGTACTGGTCGGCCGCCGCCTGCGGCAGGTACGACAGGAACGGCAGCTTGTAGTGCGGCTCCACCACGCCCAGCCGGTTCCCCAGCCCGAGGTACAGCACACCGTCCGGGCGCAGCACCCGCTTGATGTCCGCGATCACGGCGTCGGGGTCGACGACGTGCTCGTAGATGTGGTTGAACACCGCGACGTCGACCGAGGCGTCGGCCAGCGGCAGCGCCTCCCCCGCCGCGCACACGAACCGCACCTGCTCGCCGAACCGCGACTGGGCGACCGCGAGCCCCGGCACGTCGATGTCGACCCCGTACGTCGCCGAAGCACCCGCCCCGGCCAGCTCGTCGGCGATGAACCCCTGCGAGCAGCCGACGTCGACGACGTCCAGGCCGGCGAGCGAGTCGCGTCCCAGCACGTGCCGGAGCACCGCGAGGATCTTGGCCGCCTTGCGACGCCGCTTCTCCTCGTCGCGCATCGCGGCCATCTGCTCGCTGTACGCCAGCTGCGCGGTGCGCTCGGGGGTCCTCGCCATGCCCGGCAGCCTACGGTCGGGCGGCGCGGCGCGACGCCATCAGGTGGTGGCTGCGGTCGTACCCCCAGCCGACCGCCGCGGCGACGACGTCCGAGCCGGTGACGACGAACCGCGACAGCAGGACGACGGCCAGCGCCGCCGGTCGGTCGAGCGGCCCGGTGAGCAGCAGCACCAGCACCACCTCGCGCACCCCGAAGCCGGCCGGGACCAGCACCGCGAGCATCCCGGTCGAGGCCCCCAGCGCGTACCCGAACACCGACGGCACCCAGGACGACGACGCCGGCGCCCCGAGGTCGTTCACGAGCACCCACAGGTGCAGCCCCAGCGCCAGCCACGCCAGCACGAACGCGCCCATCGTCACGGCGATCGCCCGCCCCGACAGCGGCTGCTCGAGCGGCGCCCGCCGCAGCAGCCGCAGGCCGCGGTCGACCAGCGCGTTCAGCACCCGCGGGTGCAGCACCGCCAGCCCGAGCGGCACCACCAGCAGCACCAGCCACGACGCCGCCGACCCGCCGGCCGAGACGAGCGCGGGCAGGGCCACCACCCCCACCCCGAGCCCGGCGAGCGCACTCATCGCCACGGTCAGCAGCCCGGCCACCGCCGTGCGCTTGCGCGGCACCCCGAGCGCGCTCGCCACCTCGGCCTGCACCACGACGGTCCACACGCTGCCGGGCAGGTACTTGCCGAGCTGGCCGACGAACAGCACGCCGGACGCCGGCCCGAGCGCGAGCGGCGAGCCCAGGTCGGCCATCAGCGCCCGCCACCCCACCAGCGTCAGCACGAGCGCGACGAGCGCCAGCACCGACGAGCCCACGAGCGCCAGCGGCGACACCCGTTGCAGCTCGCCGCTGACCTCCGACCAGCTGGCGGCGACCGCCCAGACGACCGCGGCGACGACCAGCAGCCCCAGGACGACGCGCGCGACCGCGACCACGCGCCCCCGGCTCACGCAGCGGCCTCGTCGGTCAACGCGTCGAGGTAGTGCCGCCACGGCGTGCGCAGGTCGGGTGCCCGGACCTTGGCGCGCAGGTGCTCGAGCCGGTCGGGCTCGAGCAGCTGCCACAACGCGTCGGCCAGCGACCCGACGCTGCCCGGCTCGGCGAGCAGGCCGTCGACGCCGTCGCGCACGTCGTGGGCGAACGTGCCCGTGCGCGTCGCCAGCACCGGCAGCCCGTGCGCGAACCCCAGCAGCGCGTTCTGCGACGCCGTCGCCGAGCGGTACGGCAGCGCCAGCACGTCGTGCGAGGCGAGCAGGCCGGCGAGCGCCGTCGCCGGCACGTAGCCGTCGACCACCTCCACGCGGCCCTCGAGCCCCGGCGAACCGGCCAGCTGCCGCACGCGCTCGCCCGCCTCGCCCCAGAGCTCGCCTGCCACCGTGAGGGTCAGGTCGGGCACCTGGCGCAGCGCCTCGAGCAGCAGGTCGGTGCCCTTGTAGTCGCGCACCATCCCCAGCGCGAGCAGCCGCGGCGGGCCGTCCCACGTCGGCCGCTCCTCGGGCTCGCCCCCGGGCAGGTGCGGCGGCAGCGGGACGTCGCGGACGTCGTCCGCGCCCAGCCCGCGGGCCAGCTCGGCCTGCTCCAGCGAGTGCACCACGACGCCGTCGGCCGACCGCAGCAGCGAGCGCACCAGCCGCTCGGCGCCCGGGTGCGGCTCGTGCGGCAGCACGTTGTGCGCCACGACCACGGTGCGCGGGCCCGAGCCCGCGGCGCGCAGCAGCGCGAGGTGGGCCGGGACGACGGCCGGCACCACGTGCACGACGACGACGAGGTCGTGGCCGCGCAGCCGACGTCCGGCCGACAGCCACGACGCCGGGTTGGACCACGACAGCCGTCGGGTCGTCGCGGCGAACGGCGGGACGTCGGGGATGCCGCCCGGCACGGCCTGCTCACCCGGGTAGAGCGCCTTCGGGTACAGCCGCGACCACGAGACGAGCTCGGTGTCGTGGCCCTCGCGCGCGAGGTGGTGGGCCAGCTCGGTCGTGTGGGCCGCGACGCCGCCCTTGAGCGGGTGGGTCGGTCCGACGACCGCCACCCGCATCTCAGACCCCGTCTCGGGACCGGACGACGAGGTCGGACAGCAGCGCGAGCGAGCCGATCATCAGGCCGCTGACGACCAGCAGCACGGTGCTCGCCGGGAAGTAGAAGGGGTGGCGCACCATGTCGACGACGCCCTTGACCAGCCCGATCGCGGTGAGCCACAGCGCGAGCGGCATCAGCACCTTGAGCGGGTCGAAGTACATGACCATCCGCAGCACCTGCAGGATGTAGCGGTAGGCGTCGCGCACGAAGTGGAACTTCGAGACGCCGGCCCGCTTGGAGTAGTGGATGTCGACGTAGCGGATGTCGTGCTGGTTCTGCAGGAACGCCAGCGTGATCGTCGTGACGCAGCTGAACCCGGGCGGCAGCAGCCGCAGGTACGGCAGCGCGACCTCGCGGCGGAACGCGCGCAGCCCGGAGTTCAGGTCGGGGATCTTCTGGTTGCTCAGGCGCTCGGCGACCTTGCGGATCAACCACTTCGCGGGCACGCGCAGGATCTTGTGGGTGCCCTCCTCCGTCGTCCGGGCCCCGACGACCTGGTCGTAGGACTCGTCGTCGCGCAGGATCTGCACGAGCTCGGGGATCCGCTCGTTGGGGTAGGTCATGTCGGCGTCCGTCCAGACCACCACCTGGCCGCGCGCCATCTGCGTGCCGATGCGCCGGGCGGTGCCCGAGCCGCCGTTGCGGCGGAACGGCACCACCTTCATGTGCGGGTAGTGCGGCGCCGCGTCGCGCAGCCGCTGGAGCGTGAGGTCGGTGCTGGCGTCGTCGATCGCGAGCAGCTCGTAGGTCAGGTCGCTAGCGTCGAGGGCGGCGCAGATGCGCTCGACCTCGGCCAGCACGTGGTCCTGCTCGTTGTAGGCCGGCAGGATCACCGACACGTAGGGCGGCGCGCCGTCGCCGTCGACCGGTGCGGTCGGCAGCGCCGTGCCGGGCGCGGTGGGCAGGACCTGGGTGCTGGGGTGCTCGCTCATCTCGCCGCCGAGCGTACCGGGGCCCCGCACGAGCCACGCTCACGTGGCGGGCGCCACCCACAGGTCGACGTCGAGCCGCGCCTGCCCCTCGGGACGACGGTTGAGCAGCCGCTGGTCCTCGAGCGTCCGGACGTCGACGACCTGGCGGGGCACGGCCCCCAGCCGCGCGACCGCCTCGGGCGAGCCCGCGCTGACGACCACCGGACGTCGTCCGGCAGCGACCACCGCCCTCGCGACCGCCAGCACGGTGGCGGCGTCGGCCGGCACCGCCGTGCTCGACCGGACGACGACGGTCGGCACGTCGCAGACGCCGCGCAGCACCGGGGTCCACTCGTTCGCGGCGCGGCTGTCGACCAGCACCGCGGTGTCACCCGGGGCGAACGCCGCGCAGGCCGCGCGCACCGCGGCCACCTCCCCGCGCTCGGTGCGCTGACCGGCCACCGGCAGCGTCGCCAGCAGCGGCGGGACGACGACCGCCACCACGGCGACGAGCACCACGGCCGTGGCCGC
>NZ_BAAGXY010000131.1:0-13036 GCF_054779595.1 Angustibacter peucedani | reverse complement strand
GGCTCCGGCCAAGAAGGCGGCGGCTCCGGCCAAGAAGGCGGCGGCTCCGGCCAAGAAGGCCGCGCCGGCCAAGAAGGCCGCGCCGGCCACGAAGGCCGCGCCGGCCACGAAGGCGGCTCCCGCCAAGCAGGTCCCGGCCTCCAAGGCTGCCCCGCGCCAGCTGCGGGTGCGCGAGGACGAGTCGCCGTGGACCGCCAAGGAGCTGCGCGAGGTGCGCCGCGAGCTCGAGGCCGACGTCGCCCGCCTCGAGAGCGAGATCTCGGCCGCCGAGACCGGCCTGCAGGACCTGCTGCGCGACTCCGGCGACGGGGCCGGCGACGACCAGGCCGACGCCGGCGCCAAGACCTTCGAGCGCGAGCAGGAGATCACGCTGGCCAACAACAGCCGCGAGATGCTCGAGCAGAGCCGCCGCGCGCTGGTCGCGATCGACGACGGCACGTACGGCATCTGCGAGTCCTGCGGCAACCCCATCGGCAAGATGCGGCTGCAGGCCTTCCCGCGTGCGACCCTGTGCGTGTCATGCAAACAGCGCCAGGAGCGTCGCTGAGCGACGCCGCCCCCTCCTCACCGCCCGCCCGCCGGGGTCTGCTCGTCGTCCTCGCCGTCGTCGCCGTGGGCGTCTACGCGCTGGACCAGGCCACCAAGGCGCTGGCCGTCGCGCGGCTCGACCCCGACCGCGTCGTGCCGCTGCTCGGCGACCTCCTGTCCCTGCGCCTGACCCGCAACCCCGGCGCCGCGTTCTCGTTCGCCACCGGCATGACCTGGGTGCTCACCCTGGTGGCCGTCGCGGTGGTCGTGGTCGTCGTCCGGTCGGCCCGCAAGATCGGCTCGCTGCCGTGGGCGCTCGCGCTCGGGCTGCTGCTCGGCGGGGCGGTCGGCAACCTCACCGACCGGCTGGTGCGCGAGCCGGGCGTCGGCCGCGGGCACGTCGTGGACTTCATCGCGTACGGCCACCTGTTCATCGGCAACGTCGCGGACGTCGCGATCGTCGTCGCGGCCGCGCTCGTCGTCCTGCTCGGGGCTCGGGGCCGCGCGCTCGACGGCACCCGCCCGCAGCACCGCGCGCAGGACGTCGACGGTGGGTGAGCCCACCCCGCTCGGCCAGGACGGCGAGCGACGCAGCCTGCCCGTGCCCGACGGCCTGGAGGGGGAGCGGCTCGACGCCGCGCTCGCCCGGCTGTTCGGCCTGTCGCGCACCCGCGCCGCCGACCTGGTCGCGGCCGGCCACGTGAGCCTGGACGGCGCGCCCACCGCCAAGTCCGACCGCGTGCACGCCGGCGCCTGGCTCGAGGTCGTGCTGCCGTCCAGCCGCTCGGTCCAGCCGGTCGTCGCCGAGGTGGTCGAGGGGCTGCGCGTCGTCCACGACGACGACGACCTCGTGGTGGTCGACAAGCCGGTGGGCGTCGCGGCGCACCCGAGCCCGGGTTGGACCGGACCCACCGTGGTCGGCGGCCTGGCCGCCGCCGGGTACCGGATCTCGACGTCCGGCGCCGCCGAGCGGCAGGGCGTCGTGCACCGCCTGGACGTCGGCACGTCGGGCCTGATGGTCGTGGCCAAGAGCGAGCGGGCGTACACGCTGCTCAAGCGCGCCTTCAAGGAGCGGACCGTCGACAAGGTCTACCACGCGCTGGTGCAGGGCCACCCCGACCCGTTGCGCGGCACCGTGGACGCGCCGATCGGCCGCCACCCGCAGCACGACTACAAGTTCGCCGTCACCGCCACCGGCAAGCCCAGCGTGACCCACTACGAGGTGCTCGAGGCGTTCCGCTCGGCGTCCCTGGTCGAGGTGCACCTCGAGACCGGCCGCACCCACCAGATCCGGGTGCACTTCTCCGCGCTGCGCCACCCGTGCGTGGGCGACCTGACCTACGGCGCCGACCCCACGCTCGCCCAGCGGGTGGGCCTGCAGCGCCAGTGGCTGCACGCCGTCCGGCTGGGCTTCGAGCACCCCGGGACGGGCCAGCACGTCGAGTACGAGAGCTCGTACCCGGCCGACCTGGCGCACGCGCTCGAGGTCGTCGCGGCCGGCTGAGCGCGCGACACGCCAGGTGGCCTGGAACGCTGGCGACCCTGCCCGGGACTGTCCCCGCGGCGACCTAGACTCAGGCCCATGCCGTCCAGCTCCACCGCGTCGTCCGCGGGCTCGTTCGCCCACCTGCACGTCCACACCGAGTACTCCATGCTCGACGGCGCGGCGCGGATCGACGACCTGATGGCCGAGGCGGCCCGGCAGGGCATGCCGGCCGTCGCCACCACCGACCACGGCTACGTGTTCGGCGCGTACGAGTTCTGGAAGGCCGGCCAGCGCCACGGTGTCAAGCCGATCATCGGCATCGAGGCCTACCTCACGCCCGGCACGTCGCGCTTCGACCGCACCCGGGTCAAGTGGGGCGACGGCGGGCGCGACGACGTGTCCGGCTCGGGCGCCTACACCCACATGACGATGCTGGCCCGCACCACCGGCGGCATGCACAACCTCTTCCGCATGGCCTCGCTCGCCTCGCTCGAGGGCTACTACTTCAAGCCCCGCATGGACCGCGAGCTGCTGCAGACCTACGGCCAGGGCCTGATCGGCACCACGGGCTGCCCCGGCGGCGAGGTGCAGACAAGGCTGCGGCTCGGCCAGTACGACAAGGCGCGCGAGGCGGCCGCCGAGTTCCGCGACATCTTCGGCGCCGGCAACTTCTACTGCGAGCTGATGGACCACGGCCTCGGCGTCGAGCGCGAGGTGCAGCAGGACCTGCTGCGCCTGGCCCGCGACCTCGGGCTGCCCTTGCTGGCCACCAACGACCTGCACTACACCCGGGCCGAGGACGCCAAGGCCCACGCCGCGCTGCTGTGCGTGCAGTCCGGCTCGACGCTGGCCGACCCCAACCGGTTCAAGTTCGACGCCGACGACTTCTACCTCAAGACCGCCGCCGAGATGCGCCACACCTGGCGCGAGCTGCCCGAGGCCTGCGACAACACGCTGCTGGTCGCCGAGCAGTGCGAGGTCACGTTCTCCGAGGGCGAGGGCCGGTACATGCCGCGCTTCCCCTGCCCCGAGGGCGAGGACGAGACCTCCTGGTTCGTCAAGGAGGTCGAGCGCGGCCTGCACGAGCGCTACCCCTCCGGCGTGCCGGACGCCGTGCGCCAGCGGGCCACCTACGAGACCGAGGTGATCGTCTCCAAGGGCTACGCCGGCTACTTCCTCGTCGTCGCCGACTTCATCGGCTGGGCCAAGGAGCACGGCATCCGGGTCGGCCCCGGTCGCGGCTCCGGTGCCGGGTCGATGTGCGCCTACGTCATGCGCATCACCGACCTCGACCCGCTGCAGCACGGGCTGATCTTCGAGCGCTTCCTCAACCCCGAGCGCATGTCGATGCCCGACTTCGACGTCGACTTCGACGAGCGCCGCCGCGGCGAGGTGATCCGCTACGTCACCGAGAAGTACGGCGAGGAGCGCGTCGCGCAGATCGTCACCTACGGCACCATCAAGGCCAAGCAGGCGGTCAAGGACGCCTCGCGCGTCATGGGCTTCCCCTTCGCGATGGGCGAGAAGCTCACCAAGGCGATGCCTCCGGCGATCATGGGCAAGGACATCCCGCTCGCCGGCATCTTCGACAAGGAGCACAAGCGCTACGGCGAGGCCGGCGAGTTCCGCGCGCTGCACGAGGCCGACCCCGACGCGCGCGAGGTGGTCAAGACCGCACTGGGCCTGGAAGGGCTCAAGCGCCAGTGGGGCGTGCACGCGGCCGGCGTCATCATGTCCAGCGAGCCGTTGCTCGACCTCATCCCGATCATGCGCCGCGAGCAGGACGGCCAGATCATCACGCAGTTCGACTACCCGAGCTGCGAGACGCTCGGCCTGGTCAAGATGGACTTCCTGGGCCTGCGCAACCTCACGATCCTGGACGACGCCCTCGCCAACGTGCGGATGAACCGCGACGAGGAGGTCGACCTCGACCAGCTGAGCACCACGCTCGACGACCCGGCCACCTACGAGCTGCTCGGCCGCGGCGACACCCTGGGCGTCTTCCAGTTCGACGGCGGCCCGATGCGCGCACTGCTGCGGCTGATGAAGCCCGACAACTTCGAGGACATCTCGGCGGTCGGCGCGCTCTACCGCCCCGGTCCGATGGGCGCCAACTCCCACACCAACTACGCGCTGCGCAAGAACGGCGCGCAGGAGATCAGCTACCTGCACCCCGACCTGGCCGAGGCCCTCGAGCCGATCCTGGGCTCGACGTACGGCCTGATCGTCTACCAGGAGCAGGTCATCCTGATCGCCCAGCAGCTCGCCGGCTACACGCTCGGCAAGGCCGACCTGCTGCGCAAGGCGATGGGCAAGAAGAAGCGCGAGGTCCTCGACGCCGAGTTCGTCGGCTTCGAGGCGGGCATGAAGGAGCGCGGCTTCTCCCCGGCGTCCATCAAGGCGCTGTGGGACGTGCTGGTGCCGTTCTCGGACTACGCCTTCAACAAGGCGCACAGCGCCGCCTACGGCCTGGTGTCGTACTGGACGGCGTACCTCAAGGCGAACTACCCGGCCGAGTACATGGCGGCCGTGCTCACCAGCGTGCGCGACGACAAGGACAAGTCGGCGCTGTACCTCAACGAGTGCCGGCGCATGGGCATCAAGGTGCTGCCGCCAGACGTCAACGAGTCGATCGGCCACTTCGCCGCCGTCGGCACCGACATCCGGTTCGGGATGGCGGCGATCCGCAACGTCGGCAGCAACGTCGTCGACGCGATCGTGGCCACGCGCGAGCAGCTCGGTGCGTTCAGCTCGTTCGAGGACTTCCTGCGCAAGGTGCCCGCGGTGGTCTGCAACAAGCGCACCATCGAGTCGCTCGCCAAGGGCGGGGCGTTCGACTCCCTGGGCCACTCCCGCGCCGGCCTGGTGCGCGTGCACGAGGTCTACGTCGAGTCGCTCGTCGACGAGAAGCGCAAGCAGGCGCAGGGCCAGGACTCGCTGTTCGGCGGCTTCGGCGACGAGGCCCCGATCGACCTCGCGGTGCTGCCGGCCATCCCCACCGCCGAGTGGGACAAGCGCGACAAGCTGCGGTTCGAGCGCGAGATGCTCGGCCTGTACGTCAGCGACCACCCGCTGTTCGGGATCGAGCACGTGCTGAGCAGCGCCGCCGACTGCTCGGTCGCCTCGCTGCTCACCGACGAGTCCCGCCCGGACGGCGCCACGGTCACGATCGCCGGCATGATCAGCGGGCTGCAGCGCAAGATGACCAAGGCGGGCAACCCCTGGGCCATCGCGACGGTCGAGGACCTCGAGGGCGCGGTCGAGGTGCTGTTCTTCCCGCAGGCCTACCAGACCGTCTCGACGATGCTGGCCGAAGACCTCGTGGTCGTCGTCCGCGGCCGGCTCAACCGCCGCGACGAGGTGCCCACGGTCTACGCCTCCGAGCTGACCATCCCCGACATCACCGAGGGACCGCGCGGGCCGGTCGTCGTCACGATGCCGCTCGTGCGGTGCACGCCGCCGGTGGCCGAGCGGCTCAAGGACGTGCTGTCGACGCACCCCGGGGTCACCGAGGTGCACCTGAAGCTCACCCAGTCCGGGCGTTCCACCGTGATGCGGCTGGACGACCGGCTGCGCGTGACCGCCGGTCCGGCGCTGTTCGGCGAGCTCAAGCAGCTGCTCGGGCCGTCCTGCCTCGTGGGGTGAGCGCGGCCATCTAGACTGCAGCACCGCCCCGGCGCGCCGCGCCGGGGCACGACCACCCCCGCCGTCCGCCCGGACGTCGGGGTGCCCGTTCCGCCGCGCGGCCCTGGACCCGCGGCACCAGCAGGGGGGACCCGCATGACCCAGCCGCCCGACGGCCCGCAGCCGCCGCAGGACCCGCACCCGCCGCAGGACCAGCCCTCGAGCTGGCAGCCGCCGAGCGCGCCGGCCGACCCGACCCAGCCGGTGGCGCCGTCGGCCGACCCGACCCAGCCCTACGGCGGCGAGGTGCTCGACGTCGGGGGCGCGAGCACCATCACCCCGCCGCCGTCCGGCAGCGGCGCCCGTCGCGGCCTGGTGATCGGCGCGGGCGTGCTCGCCGTCGCGCTCGTCGGTGGCGGCGTCGCCCTGGCCGCCAGCAAGCTCGGCGGGGGCGGCGCGCAGCCGGACGAGGCCGTGCCGTCGTCCGCGGTGGCGTTCGTCGCCGTCGACCTCGACCCCTCCAGCGGGCAGAAGGTCGACGCGCTGCGGTTCGCCCGCAAGTTCCCCGACGCGCGCGACTCGCTCAAGGGCGACGACCCTCGCCAGGGCCTGTTCGAGCAGCTGAAGAAGGACGGCACGGTCAAGGGCGACTGGGCGACCGACGTCGAGCCGTGGCTCGGTGACCGGGCCGGCGTCGCCGTGCTGCCGCCCACCGCCGACGGCGAGGACCCGGGCGTGGTCGTCGTCCTCGCGGTCAAGGACCAGGCCAAGGCCAGGACCGGCCTGGCCAAGGTCGCCGACGGCCAGGCGAGCTGCGAGTACACCGACGACTTCGCGGTCTGCGCGCAGGACGCCGCGGTGGCGAAGAAGGCCGTCGCCGACGCGGCCAAGAGCCCGCTGAGCGACGACAAGAACTACGGCGACGACCTGGACGCGCTGGGCGAGAAGGGCATCGCCCGGGCCTGGGTCGACCTGGGCAAGGCGCAGTCGGCGATCCCGTCGTCCGGCGGCATGGACCCGCTCGGCATGGGCCTGGGCGCCGACGTCACGGGCCGGGCCGCGATGGCGCTGCGCTTCGACGGCCCGCACCTCGAGCTCACCGGCAACGCGATCGGCACGAAGTTCCCGAAGCTCACCGGGTCGGCCGCCATGGACGACCTGCCCGCCGACACGCTCGCGGCCTACGGCTTCAGCGGCGCCGACCAGCTGGTCGGCTACGTCTACGACCAGGTGCGGGCGGCCGCCGAGAAGCAGGGGGGCGCCGAGGACTTCGACGCGCAGCTGAAGCAGTTCAGCGACCAGTACGGCATCTCGGTGCCGGACGACGTCAAGAAGGCCGTCGGCCCGCGCACCGCGATCGTGTTCGGCGGGGTCGAGGACGGCACGCCGAAGATCGCGGCGCGCTTCAGCGGCGACCGCGGCACCCTCGACAAGATCTTCGCCGCCGCCGGCCAGGACGGCGGGGTGTCGATCGCCAAGGCGTCCGCCGGGTCCGACACGGTCGTCGCGTCGAGCCAGGCCTACGCCGACGCCGTCGCGGCCGGCAAGGGCCTGGGCTCGCAGAAGGCGTTCACCGACGCGGTGCCGGGCAGCAAGGACGCCCAGGCCGTGCTCTACGTGAACATCGCCGGGGTCGTGCAGCAGCTCGCCGACCAGATGGGGATGTCGGCCGACGACCGCAAGAACGTCGACCCGCTGTCGTCGCTGGGCATGAGCGTCCGCCAGGACGGCGACCGGCTGACCTACGACCTGCGGCTCACCACCAAGTGACGTCGACGTCGGTGCTGCAGCCGGCGGGGGCCCGCCCCCGCCGGCGGCAGCGCTGGCTGCTCGTCGTCGTCCGGTCGCTCGTCACCGCGCTCGGCGGCGGCGCGCTGCTCGGCGCCGTCTGGCGGCTGCTCGCCCCGCTCGCGCGGGCCACGGTCGTCGACGGCGGGGTCTACCTCGAGGGCCACCAGGAGCTGCAGGTCGCGCAGGACGGCTGGCTCACCGTCGTCCTCGCCCTGGCGGGCGTGCTCGTCGCCACCGTCCAGGCCGTGCGGGCGCGCGAGCCGCAGCACCTGCGCGCCCTGCTCGCGCTGGTCGCGCTCGGCGTCGCCGGCGTCGTCGCCTGGCGCGTGGGGGAGTGGCTCGGCCCGGACTCGCTGCGTCACCAGCTCGCGGCCGGCAGCCAGGCCCCGCTGACCCCGCTGCAGCTGCACACGCCGGCCGTGCCCCTCGTCGGCCCGCTGCTGTTCGCGATCACGCGCTGCCTGGCGGCGCTGTTCTCGCACCCCGAGCCGCGCTAGCTGCTAGCGCGGGTCGGCCGGCAGCCGCGCCAGGTCGACGGCCGGCACCGACGGCGCCACCTGCCACAACGTGCGCTCGCGGACCAGCAGGCCCAGCGCCCGGCGCAGCCGCGCCGTCGCGTCGCGCGCGGCCAGCAGCGCCTGCCGCTCGGGCAGGTGCAGCAGCATCGAGCCCGTGACGACGTACGACAGCAGGGTGGGGTCGTCGAGCGCCGACGCGCCCACCCCCTCGCCGTCCCCGTCGCCGTCCTCCAGCTCGGCCTCGCGGCCCAGCCCCAGCCGGTCGCAGTACTCGGCGAACGCCGCGCGCACCTCGCCGGCCAGGTCCGGGTCGACCGGGTCGGCCGGCTCGTCGACCCACTCCACCCGCCCGGTCAGGTAGCGGGTGCCGGCGTCCGGGTCGAGCTGGTCGAGGCGGAACCGCTCGCGGCCCACGGTCACCAGGTCGACGCTGCCGTCGTCGCGGTGGTCGACCTCGAGCACCTCGGCGGCGCACCCGACGTCGTAGAGGGCGGCCAGGCGGCCGGCCCCGACCTCGTGGCCCTGCCGGATCGCCACGACGCCGAAGCGCTGGGCGTCACCGGCCAGCAGGTCGCGCACGAGGTCGAGGTAGCGCGGCTCGAAGACGTGCAGCGGCAGGACCTCGCCGGGCACGAGCACCGTGCCCAGCGGGAAGAGCGGCAGCCGCTGGCTCATCGGCCCACTCTAGGCACGGCCCCGCCGACCAGCCCGCGGGCGACCAGCTCGACCGTGACGAGCACCGCCACCGACTGCACGAGCAGCAGCGCCACCAGCACGACCAGCTGCACGGCGGCGGCGTCGAGCGGGCTCGCGCCGCCGAGCAGCATGCCGACGAACGCGCCCGGCAGCGTGACCAGCCCGACCGTGCGGGTCTGGTCGAGCCCGGGCACCAGGGCGAGCGCGGCGTCCGGCCGGGCCACGAGCAGCGCGGCGTCGCGCGCCGGCAGCCCGATCGCCAGCGCGGCCTCGAGCTCGCCCCGGCGCTGCCGCAGGGCGTCGAGCGCCCGGCGGCCGGCGAGCACGGTGGCGGTCATGGCGCCGCCCACCAGGATCCCGCCGATCGGCACCAGGGCCGTGCCCTCGAAGGGCACCAGCCCGGTGAGCAGGGTCAGCGCCACCGCAGGCCCCGCCCCGGCCAGCACGGGCAGCACCGCCCAGCCCCACCCGCGGTCGTGCGTGAGCCGTCGTCCGGCCGTGACCGACGCGACGGCCACCATGAGCGCGAGGAACGCGAAGGTGAGCACCAGCCGGTCGAGCACCGCCGTGATCACCAGGGCCACGACGAGCAGCTGGACGACGGCCCGCCCGCTCGCCCGCACCACGGCCCAGGCGTGCTCGAGCGAGCCCGCCACGTTGACCAGCGCGGCGGCCGTGACGCTGAGCGCGACCACGACGACCAGGGCCACGCGCGCGCCGGGCGCGTCGAGGCTGACGATGCTCGCCGCCTGCGGCGACCCGGTGCCCAGCACGGGCCGACGCTACTGCGTGGGCGCGGCAGGGCCCGTCTCACCCGGTGGCGCGCGGCGAGGGCGGTCACGACCGCTGACCTACGATGGACCGGTGATCGCGCGTACCGACCTGCGAGGGAGGCCGCTGGACGCGGTGTCCCTGCGGCAGGTGCTGCCCCGGGCCGAGCTCGACGTCGAGGCCGCCCTCGACGTCGTCCGTCCGCTGTGCGAGCAGGTCCGCCATGGCGGGGCCGGGGCGCTGCGCGACCTCGGCGAGCGGTTCGACGGCGTGCGGCCGGACTCCCTGCGGGTCCCGGTCGAGGCGCTGGACGCCGCCCTCGCCCAGCTCGACGCCGACGTCCGGGCCGCGCTCGAGGAGTCGATCCGTCGCGCCCGTCTGGTGCACCGCGACCAGCGCCGCACCGACACGACGACGCAGGTCAGCGACGGTGGCACGGTCACCGAACGCTGGGTGCCGGTGGGCCGCGTCGGCCTGTACGCGCCCGGCGGTCTGGCCGTGCTCGCGAGCAGCGTCGTGATGAACGCCGTGCCGGCCCAGGAGGCCGGGGTGCCGTCGATCGCGCTGGCCAGCCCGCCGCAGCGCGAGAACCCGCCCGCCTTCGCCGGGCTGCCGCACCCGACGGTGCTCGCCGCGTGCGCCCTGCTGGGGATCGACGAGGTCTACGCGGTCGGTGGCGCGCAGGCCGTGGCGATGTTCGCCTACGGCGCCCGCGAGGACGACGGCACGCTGGTCTGCGCGCCGGTCGACCTGGTCACGGGGCCGGGCAACATCTACGTCGTGGCCGCCAAGCGGCTGCTCAAGGGCGTCATCGGCATCGACTCCGAGGCCGGCCCGACCGAGATCCTGGTGCTCGCCGACGGCACGGCCGACCCGGTGCACGTGGCGGCCGACCTGATCAGCCAGGCCGAGCACGACCCGATGGCCGCCTCGGTGCTGGTCACGGCCGACGAGGAGCTCGCGACCGCCGTCGAGGCCGCGCTGGACGAGCTGGTGCCGCAGACCAAGCACGTCGAGCGGGTGCGCACGGCGCTGGGCGGTCCGCAGTCGGCCGTGGTGCTGGTCGACGACCTGGACGCCGGGCTCGCCGTGTGCGACGCCTACGCGGCCGAGCACCTCGAGATCCAGACCGACGCCGCGGCTGCGGTGGCAGCCAGGGTGCGCAACGCGGGCGCGATCTTCGTCGGGCCGTACGCCCCGGTGTCGCTGGGCGACTACTGCGCGGGCTCGAACCACGTGCTGCCCACCGGCGGGTGCGCCTGCCACTCCAGCGGCCTGTCGGTGCAGTCGTTCCTGCGCGGCATCCACGTCGTCGAGTACGACCGCCCGGCCCTGGCCGAGGTGGCCGACCACGTGGTCGCGCTGGCCGCAGCGGAGGACCTGCCCGGCCACGGCGACGCCGTGCGGGTGCGCTTCCGCGACCCGGCGTGAGCGCCCTCACTAGGCTCGACGTCGTGCCGTCGTCCGCCGTCCCGCCCGCCGCGCAGCCCTGGTCGGGCCTGCCGTTGCGCGACGACCTGCGCGGCCGCGAGCCCTACGGCGCGCCGCAGGCCGACGTCCCGGTGCGGCTGAACACCAACGAGAACTCCTACCCGCTCCCGGAGGCCGTCGCGATGGCGGTGGTCCAGGGGCTGGCGCACGAGGTGCGCGGGCTCAACCGCTACCCCGACCGCGAGTTCACCGCCCTGCGCGAGGCGCTCGCGGGCTACCTCGGCACCGGCGTCACGGCCGAGCAGGTGTGGGCGGGCAACGGCTCGAACGAGGTGCTGCTGCACCTGCTGCAGGCGTTCGGCGGGCCGGGACGCACCGCGCTGGGGTTCACGCCCGCGTACTCGATGCACCCGGTGATCGCGGCGACCACCGGCACGGCCTGGGTCGACGGGCTGCGCGGCGCGCCGTCCGGACCCTTCGACCTCACGGCGGACTCCGTGGTCGAGCAGGTGCGGCGGCACGACCCGGACGTCGTCCTGCTGTGCTCGCCCAACAACCCGACCGGCACCGCGCTCGGCCTGGACGTCGTCACCGCCGTCCTCGACGCCACCGACCGCGCCGTCGTGGTGGTCGACGAGGCCTACGCGGAGTTCGCGCGAGCCGGGACGCCCAGCGCCCTGACGCTGCTGCCCGGCCGCCCCCGCCTGGTGGTGACCCGCACCATGAGCAAGGCGTTCGCGCTGGCCGGCGCCCGCCTCGGCTACCTGGCGGCCGACCCCGCGGTGGCCGACGCGCTGCGCCTGGTGCGCATGCCGTACCACCTCTCGGCGCTCACCCAGGCCGCCGCGGTGGCCGCGCTGGGCCAGGCGCCCGCGCTGCTCGCCACCGTCGACGCCCTGCGCGTTCAGCGCGACCGGCTCGTCGTCGAGCTCGCCGGCCTCGGGCTCGACCCGGTGCCGAGCGACGCCAACTTCGTGCTGTTCGGCGGGCTGGCCGACCCGGCCGCCACCTGGCAGGGCCTGCTCGAGCGCGGCGTGCTGGTGCGCGACGTCGGCATCGCGCACCACCTGCGGGTGACCGCCGGCACGCCGGACGAGACCACCGCGTTCCTGACCGCCCTGGCCGCCACGCTCGAGGAGCACCCGTGAGCAGCAGCACCGCCCGTCGCGCCCGGATCGAGCGCACCACCGGTGAGAGCAGCGTGCTCGTCGAGGTCGACCTCGACGGCACCGGCACCTCGTCGGTGAGCACCGGCGTGGGCTTCTACGACCACCTGCTGGCGAGCCTGGCCAAGCACGCGCTGCTCGACCTGACGGTCCAGGCCACCGGCGACGTGCACGTCGACGCCCACCACACGGTCGAGGACGTCGCGATCACGCTCGGCGACGCGCTGCGCGAGGCCCTGGGCGACAAGGCCGGCATCGCCCGGTTCGGCGACGCGCTGGTGCCGCTCGACGAGACGCTGGCGCAGGCCGCCGTCGACGTCAGCGGGCGCCCCTACTGCGTGCACACCGGCGAGGCCGACGGCCAGGAGTACGTGGTCATCGGCGGGCAGTACGTCGGCTCGCTCACCCGGCACGTCTTCGAGACCCTCGCCCACCACGCCGGCATCGCGCTGCACGTGCGCGTCATCAGCGGGCGCGACCCGCACCACGTGGTCGAGGCGCAGTTCAAGGCCGTCGCCCGCGCGCTGCGGGCCGCCGTCGCGCCCGACCCACGGGGCACCGGCGTGCCGAGCACCAAGGGCGTGCTGTGATTCGGGTCGGGCGCGGGTGAGCGCGCCGCCCGCGCTGCTCGTCGTCCGCGGCCGGCTCGACGGCGTGCGCAGCTGGGCCCGCCGCGGCCTGCTCCCGGTCTGGGTCGTGCCGGACGTCGGCTGGACCCTCGTCGTCCCGGCCGGGCCGCCTGCCACCGCGCCGCCCTACGACGACCCGGTCGCGCTGCTCGGCGACCGCCCGCTGCCGAGCAAGCTGCGCCCCGCGCTCTGCCTGGTCGCGGACGGGCCGCGGGCCGTGGTCACCGTGCAGGACGCCGGCCGCCGGGCCGACCAGCGCTGGCTGGTCTGGACCCAGGGGTCCGGCCTGCAGCGGGTCGACGGGCTCGACCGCGCCTCGCTGGCCGAGATCGCCCACGCCGTCGCCGTCGCCCGTACCGACCGCACGCCCGGGCTCCGCGCGGCGCTCGCGGCCGA
>NZ_BAAGXY010000130.1:0-5728 GCF_054779595.1 Angustibacter peucedani | reverse complement strand
CGCGGCAGCGACGACGAGCCGGCCTCGGCCGCGGGCGCCTCGACGGGAGCCTCGACGACCGGCGCCTCGGCCGGCACCTCGGCGGCGACCTCGGCGGCCGGCACCTCGGGCAGCTGCGGGACGACGGGCGCCTGCGGCAGCACCGGGCCGCCCTCGCGGGCGGTCGGCACGGCGTCGCGCTCGACCGGAGCGGCGTCGACCTCGACGGTCGGCAGCTCGGTCACCGAGCCCGGCACGAACAGCGCCGGCGGCAGGTCGATCGTGACGACGGTGCCCTGGGTGCGACCCGGGCGCAGGGCCACGGTCGCGTCCAGGCGGCGGGCCAGGCGGCCGACCACGTAGAAGCCGAGGCGCTGCGAGCCGACCACGTCGGTGACGGGCGGGTTCGCGATGCGCGCGTTGGCGTCGGTGATCTCGTCCCAGGTCATGCCCAGGCCGAGGTCGGTGATCGTGATGCGGACGCCGGAGTTGCTGAAGGCGGTCGCGGTCACGACGCGGGTGTCGGGGTTGGAGAACTGGGTCGCGTTCTCCAGCAGCTCGGCGATCATGTGCGCGGTGGTCAGCGCGACGTGGCCGACGAGCGGCGGGTCCGCCTGCAGCGCGAGGTCGACGCGGTCGTACCGCTCGATCTCCGACACGGCGGTGCGGATGACGTCCGACAGGGGCATCGGACGACGCAGGCGACGGCCGGCGTCGATGCCCGCGAGGACGATGAGCGACTCGGCGTTGCGGCGCATCCGGGTCGCGAGGTGGTCGAGGCGGAACAGGTTGTCGAGCGTGTCCGGGTTCTCCTCGGTGCGCTCCAGCTGGTCGATGAACGACAGCTGGCGCGAGAGCAGGACGTGGTTGCGGCG
Source organism: Angustibacter peucedani (assembly GCF_054779595.1). Classification (NCBI taxonomy): domain Bacteria; kingdom Bacillati; phylum Actinomycetota; class Actinomycetes; order Kineosporiales; family Kineosporiaceae; genus Angustibacter; species Angustibacter peucedani. The sequence continues at coordinate 4,874 of NZ_BAAGXY010000130.1, read as the reverse complement.
CGCGACGTTGACGAACATCTCGGCGATCGAGGCGCGCAGGGCGGCCTGCTCCTCGGCCACGCGGACGGTCGTGTCGTTCACGTTCTTGAACGCGAGGGCGAGCTGGCCGACCTCGTCGTTCGAGCCGACCTCGATCTCCGGCAGCTGGATGCCCGGGCCCTCGCCCGGGGTCGCCATGCGCTCGACCATGCGCGGCAGCTCCTCCGCGACCTCACCGGCGGTGACGGTCAGGCGGCGCAGCGGGCGGGTCATGGCGCGGGCGAGGACCAGACCGAGGCCGACGAGGACCGCGACGACGGCCAGGCCGAGGCCGAGCAGCAGCACGGCCTGACGACGGGCGTCGGCGGCCGACGCGGCGGCGTTCTTCGCGGTCGAGGCGGCGAGCGGCTCGAGCTGGGCGCGGATGGCCGTCACGCGGGCGGCCGAGTTCTTGATCCACTCGCCCTGCTTGGTGGCGATCGGGGTGCCCTGCACGCTGGCGACGATGTCGAGGCGCTCGCTGGTGAAGGCGGCGCGCTGGTCGATCGGCTGGTAGAGCGCGGCGTCCAGGGCCTCGGACTGCGCGTCGGTCGCGTTCAGGCGGAAGGTCTGGATGGCCTGGTTCTGCACACCCTGCAGCGACGACAGCTGCACGGCGGTGGCCGGGTCGACGCCCTTCTGGGCGACGACCTGGGCGCCGAGCTCGGCCTCCTGGCTGGCCAGCTCGACGAGGTTCGCGAGGGCCGAGTAGGCGGCGAGGCTGCGGCCGATGGGGCGGTCGGTCAGCGAGTCGCCGATGCGCTGGGGGAGCGCGACGTCGAGGGCGATCATCGAGTCGTACCGGGCGGCGACCTGGTCGGACTGGGCGTGGCCGGCGGCGATGTCGGCGCGGACGGTGCCGAGCTTGTTGTGCGCCTCCTCGGAGGCCGACACGGCCTCGACGGCCTGCGTCGACAGCGAGCTGAGGTCGAGGGAGCCGATGAAGGCGCGGTTCGCGGTGATCGCCTCGTCCGTCGCGGCCTGGGCGCGCTTGAACTCGTTCACCTTGTTGCCGTTGGCCTGGCCGCTGATCACGGTGAGGGCCAGCGTGCGCTCCTGGTGGATGCGCTGCACCAGCTCACCGAGGCCGCTCGCACCGCTGGCGAGCTTCTCGACCTTGGCCGCCTGGCCGGCGCGCACGAACCCCTGGGTCGAGATGATGGCAGCGCCGATCATCAGAACCACGATCGGTAGTGCCAGGACGGCCAGGAGCTTGGTCCTGATCCCTCGGTTACGCAGCATGGTGCCCTTCCCTCTGTCGCCGGTCCAAGGCTCTTCGGCCCGCGAGGGGTCCGGATTGAACGCGCGCCGGTGCCGTGTCACCCGTTCGGCCCAGTCCCGGCGTGTCGCGTGGTGCGAGGGGCTCGCGATACTGCGGGGGTGGGAGTGCATCCGGGTGGTGCCGGTGACGGCGGGGTGCGGGCCGCGGTCGTGCTCGCGGGCGGCGGCTCGCGGCGCCTCGGGCGCGACAAGCTCGCCGTCGACCTCGGCGGGACGACGGTGATCGACCACCTGCTCGACGGGCTCGCCGGCGCGCTGCCCGGGGTGCCGCTGCTGCTCGTCGGACCGGTGCGTGCCGTCGTCCACGAGGTGCGGTGGTGCCGGGAGGAGCCGGTCGGTGCCGGTCCGGCGGCCGGGCTGGCCGCGGCGGCGCGTGCGCTCGGCCGCCCGCCGACGTCCGGGCGGGTCGTGGTGGTGGCGGGCGACCTGCCGTTCGCGGGCGACGCGGTGCCCGCCCTGCTGGCCGCCGTGGGGACGACGCCGGACGCCGACGCCTGGCTCGCGCTCGACCGCGCGGGCGTGACCCAGCCGCTGCTCGGCGTGCACCGGCTCGCGGTGCTGGCCGGGGGACGCGCGGGCGGCTCGGTGCGCTCGCTGCTGGAGGGACGGCGCGTGGTCGGGGTCGACGTCCCGCCGCACGCCGCGCTGGACGTCGACACCGAGGACGACGTCGCCGCCGCTCGCGCGCGGGTGCGCGCGTCGTCCTAGGGTCGAGGACGTGCGAGCGATCACGACGACCGAGGCCGGCGGACCCGAGGTGCTGACCCTGGGCGAGGTCCCGGACGCCGTCGCCGGGCCGGGCGAGGTGCTGGTGCGGGTGGCGGCGGCCGGGGTCAACCGCGCCGACGTCATGCAGCGGCAGGGGCACTACCCGCCGCCGCCCGGGGCGTCGGAGTACATCGGGCTCGAGTGCAGCGGCACGGTCGAGGCGCTCGGCGAGGGCGTCGAGGGCTGGGCCGTAGGCGACGAGGTCTGCGCGCTGATGGCGGGCGGGGGCTACGCCGAGCTGGTCGCGGTGCCGGCCGGGCAGCTGCTGCCGGTGCCGTCCGGGGTGTCGCTCGTCGACGCCGCCGCGCTGCCCGAGGTGGCGTGCACGGTGTGGAGCAACGTCTTCATGACCGCAGGCCTGCGCCCGGGCGAGCTGCTGCTGGTGCACGGCGGGTCGAGCGGCATCGGCACCATGGCGGTGCAGCTGGCCTCTCGCGCCGGTGCGCGCGTGGCGGTGACGGCGGGCTCGGCCGAGAAGCTCGAGGCCTGCCGGGCGCTCGGCGCCGAGGTGCTCGTCAACTACCGCGAGCAGGACTTCGTCGAGGTGGTCCGCGCCGCCACCGACGGGCGAGGTGCCGACGTCGTCCTCGACAACATGGGGGCCAAGTACCTGGCGCGCAACGTCGAGGTGCTCGCGCCCAACGGCCGGCAGGTCACCATCGGCCTGCAGGGCGGCGCCAAGGCCGAGCTCGACCTCGGGCTGCTGCTGCGCAAGCGGGCGGCCGTGATCGCCACGTCGCTGCGGGCGCGGCCGGTCGACGAGAAGGCGGCCATCGTGGCGGCCGTCCGCGAGCACGTCTGGCCCTTGGTCGAGGACGGCGCGGTGCGGCCCGTCGTCCACGACCGGCTGCCGCTCGAGCGGGCCGCCGACGCCCACCGGCTGCTCGAGGGCTCGACCCACGTCGGCAAGCTGCTGCTCACCCTCTGAACCCGCCGCCGCGGTGGCCGACGTGCTTGACGGCCCGATGAATACCGCGTATACATGCTGCTCACAGGCAGGATACGCGGTATGCAGGGGGTAGCAGGATGTCGATCCGACAAGGTTTGCTGGCGTTGCTCGCGCAGCGCCCGATGTACGGCGCGCAGCTGCGCCAGGAGTTCGAGGCACGCACCGGCGGCACGTGGCCGCTCAACGTCGGGCAGGTCTACTCGACGCTGAGCCGGCTCGAGCGCGACGGGCTCGTCGAGGCCGCAGGGGGGCCGGACGAGGACGGTCGCATCGCCTACCAGCTCACCACCGACGGCCGCACCGCGGTCGGCCGGTGGTGGCTGACGCCGGTCGACCGGGCCGAGCACCCGCGCGACGAGCTGACCATCAAGCTCGCGCTCGCGGTGACCGTGCCCGGGGTCGACGTCCCGGCCGTGGTCCAGAGCCAGCGCACGCAGACCCTGCGCTCGCTGCAGGACCTCACCCGGCTCAAGACCCGGGCCACCGAGGCGGACGACGTCGCCTGGCTGCTCGTGCTCGACAACCTGGTGTTCGCGGCCGAGGCCGAGGTGCGCTGGCTCGACCACGTGGAGGCCCGGCTGCTGCGCCGCTCCCTCACGGCCGCGCCGCCGGTACCGGTGACGGCGGCCGGCACCGCGGCCGAGGTCGAGGCCGACGTCGAGGTCGGGCAGGTGCGGCGATGACCGCCCCCGCCGCCCAGCGCGAGCAGCAGGGCGCCGTGAGCACCGCCGTGCTCGAGCTGCGCGACGTCTCGCGGGTGCACGGCAGCGGCGACACCGCGGTGCACGCGCTGCGCGAGGTCACCCTGGCCGTGCGGCCGGGCGAGCTCGTCGCCGTCATGGGCCCCAGCGGCTCGGGCAAGTCGACGCTGCTGACCCTGGCCGGCGGGCTCGACAGCCCGACGTCCGGCGAGGTGTACGTCGAGGGCCAGCCGCTGTCCGGCCTGAACCGCGCGCAGGTCGCGGCCCTGCGCCGGCGGTCCCTGGGCTACGTGTTCCAGGACCTCAACCTCATCCCCGCGCTCACCGCGGTCGAGAACGTCATGCTCCCGCTCGAGCTGGACGGCGTCCGGGCCGGTGCCGCGCGCACCCAGGCCCGGGCCGCTCTCGACGAGGTGGGCGTCGCCGACCTGGCCGAGCGGTTCCCGGACGAGATGTCCGGCGGCCAGCAGCAGCGCACCGCCATCGCGCGGGCCCTGGTCGGCGACCGCCGCCTGGTGCTCGCCGACGAGCCCACCGGCGCGCTGGACTCCGAGACCGGCGAGGCCGTGCTGCGCGTGCTGCGCGCCCGGGTCGACGCCGGGGCGGCCGGGCTGCTGGTGACCCACGAGGCGCGGCACGCCGCGTGGGCCGACCGCGTGGTCTTCCTGCGCGACGGCGTCGTCGTCGACACGACCGGAGACCCGACGCAGGCCGAGCACCTGCTCGAGCAGGAGCCCGAGGCGTGAACCGGCTGTCCGGCTGGCGACCCGCGCTGCGGATCGCCCGGCGCGACGTGCTGCGGTCCAAGGGCCGCAACGCGCTCGTCGTCGTCATGGTGGGCCTGCCCGTCTTCCTCGTCTCGACGTTCGCGACGATCTACGAGACCAACGGCCTGACGCCGACCGAGATGCTGCCGCAGCAGCTCGGCACGACGCAGGCGCTGGTGCAGCCGGTGCAGCGCACGCCGGTCGACCAGAACCCGCAGGGCACCAACTGGGTGCCCACGACCAACCAGGTCGAGTCCGAGCCCGTCGACGCCGAGCCGTGGACGACCGAGCAGCTGCAGCAGGTCGTGGGCCGGCCGCTGCTCGACATCACCACCACCGGCGGCACGGTCCGCACCGCCAAGGGGCGCCTGCAGGTGCACGTGGTGGCGG
>NZ_BAAGXY010000129.1:0-747 GCF_054779595.1 Angustibacter peucedani | reverse complement strand
TCGGCGGCCATGCGGGTGAGCTCGTCGATCGCGACCCGGGACTGCCCGACCGCCTCGGTCGTGGCCGCCGACGCCGACGCCACCCCCGTGATGTTCGCCGCGATCTCCCCCGACCCCGTCGCCGCCTCCGTCACGTTCCGCGACATCTCCTGCGTCGTGGCCGTCTGCTCCTCCACCGCCGACGCGATCGTCAGCTGGTAGTCGTTGATCGAGGCGATGATCGCGCTGATCTGACCCATCGCCGCCACCGCACCCGCGGTGTCGGACTGGATCGCCTCCACCCGCCGCGCGATGTCCTCGGTCGCCCGCGCCGTCTCACGCGCCAGCTCCTTGACCTCACCAGCCACCACCGCGAACCCCTTGCCCGCCTCCCCCGCCCGAGCCGCCTCGATCGTCGCGTTCAACGCCAACAAGTTCGTCTGCTCCGCGATCGAGGTGATCACCTTCACCACGTTCCCGATCTCGGTCGAGGACGACCCCAGCTGAGCCACCGAAGAATTCGTCGACTCCACCACCCCCACCGCCTGACCGGCCACCCGCGCCGCCTCGTTCGCCGACTGCGCGATCTCCCGGATCGAGGCCCCCATCTGCTCCGAACCCGCCGCCACCGTCTGCACGTTGCGCGACACCTGCTCCGCCGCAGCCGCCACCACCCCCGCCTGCACCGACGCCTCCTCAGCCCCCGCCGCCACCGCCTCACCCGACACCGACAGCTCCTCCGAGCTCGACGCCACCGCCGACGCCGAC
>NZ_BAAGXY010000128.1:0-15535 GCF_054779595.1 Angustibacter peucedani | reverse complement strand
CGCCCCGGCACGGCCGCCGGTGGCCGCGGGGCCCGGCCGGCGCGCGGCGGTGGCCGGCCGAGCCGCATGCTGCGGCTCGTCGTCCTCGGCGGCGTCGTCGCGGTGCTGGCGGTGCTGCTGGCTCCCGCGCTGCGGGCCTACCTCGGCCAGCAGCAGCAGATCGCCGCGCTGCGCCACGAGGTCAGCCAGCAGCGGGTCACGGTCGCCGAGCTCGAGAAGGAGCGCGCGGCCTGGGAGGACCCGGCGTTCGTCAAGGCGCAGGCCCGCGACCGGCTGAAGTTCGTCATGCCGGGGGAGAAGGCCTTCACCGTGATCGACCCGCGGCCCGAGACGGCCGAGACGCCGTCGCCGGTGCGCGCCGCCGCGAGCACCGCGCGCAGCGACCGCTCGTGGTTCGGCGACGTGTGGCGTTCGACGCAGATCGCCGGGGGCGTCGCGCCGACCGACACCGGCCGATGAGCGAGCCGGCCACCCCCGAGGACCTCGCCGCCGTCGAGCACCAGCTCGGACGCCGTCCGCGCGGGGTCGAGTCCGTGGCGCACCGCTGCGCGTGCGGCGTCCCCGACGTCCTCGAGACCCAGCCCCGGCTGGACGACGGCACGCCGTTCCCCACCACGTTCTACGTCACCTGCCCGCGGCTCACCGGCGCGATCAGCACCCTCGAGTCGTCCGGGCTGATGGCCGAGATGACGGCGCGGCTGGGTGAGGACGCCGAGCTGGCCGAGCAGTACCGCGCGGCGCACGAGGACTACCTGGCGCGCCGGGCGCGGCTCGGTGCGGTGCCCGAGATCGACGGCACCAGCGCCGGCGGCATGCCCACGCGGGTGAAGTGCCTGCACGTGCTGGTGGGGCACTCGCTGGCCGCCGGGCCCGGCGTGAACCCGTTGGGGGACGAGGCGCTCGAGGCGCTCGGCCCCTGGTGGCAGCGCGGCTCGTGCGCGCAGGACCAGGCATGACGCGCGTCGCCGCCTTCGACTGCGGCACCAACTCGTTGCGGCTCCTGGTCGCGGACGTCGACGCCACCGCCGGCACGCTCGTCGACGTGCGCCGCGAGATGCGGGTGGTGCGGCTGGGCCAGGGTGTCGACCGCACCGGACGGCTCGCGCCCGAGGCGCTCGAGCGCACCCTCGCCGTGACCGCCGAGTACGCGGACTGGTGCCGCGACCTGCACGTCGAGCGGTTGCGCTTCGTGGCGACGTCCGCCACGCGCGACGCCGAGAACCGCGCCGAGTTCGTCGACGGCGTGCGGTCGCTGCTGGGCGTCGAGCCCGAGGTCGTGCCGGGGTCGGAGGAGGCCGCGCTGTCGTACCGCGGCGCCACGGCCGAGCTGCTGGGCGATGCCGTCCCGGGTCCGTTCCTCGTCGTCGACATCGGTGGCGGCTCGACCGAGGTCGTGCGCGGCGACGGGCCCGAGGTCGAGGCGGCGCTGTCGGTCGACGTCGGGTGCGTGCGCCTCACCGAGCGCCACCTGCACACCGACCCGCCGACGTCCGACGAGATCGCGGCGGCGACGCGCGACGTCGATGCGGCGCTCGACCGCGTGGCAGAAGTCGTTGCGCTGCAAGGGATCCGGACGGTCGTGGGGCTGGCCGGATCGGTGACCACCGTCGGTGCGCACGCGCTCGCGCTGCCGTCGTACGACGCGGCGCGCACCCACCGCGCGACGATCGCGGTCGACGACGTGCGTCGCGCCTGCGACGACCTGCTGCACCTGACCCGGGCCGAGCGGGCCGCGCTGCCGTTCATGCACCCGGGCCGGGTCGACGTCATCGGCGCGGGCGCCCTGGTCTGGCGCCGGGTGGTCGACCGCATCGTCGAGGCGTCGGGCGTGCGCGAGGTCGTCGTGAGCGAGCGCGACATCCTCGACGGCATCGCGTTCTCCCTCGTCTGACCCGTCCGCCGCCCGCGACACGCGGGGTGGTGGTGCGTCGTTGACGGTACTGCGGATCACGTAATACCGTCCGTGACGCAGGACCGCACCGACCGAGGTGCCGTCCGCCGACCGCAGGAGGGGAGGCACCGGTGGACACGACCCAGCTGCTCAAGGGCGTGCTCGACCTCGCGGTGCTCGCCGTCGTCCACGACGAGGACGGCTACGGCTACGACGTCGTGCGGCGGCTGCGCTCGGCCGGCCTGGACCAGGTCGGCGACGCCTCGGTCTACGGCACCCTGCGCCGTCTCTACGCCGCCGGCGCGCTGACGTCGTACGTCGTGCCCAGCGAGGAGGGCCCGCACCGCAAGTACTACGGCATCAACGACCACGGCCGCACCGTGCTGCGCGCGCAGGCCGCGACCTGGCAGTCCTTCTCCGACACCATGCACCAGCTGCTCAAGCCCGTGGGGGTGGCCTCGTGACCGGTCCGCTGAACTCGCCCACCGTGCCGCTCGTGCGGCCGGACGTCGCGGCGTACGTCGCGCAGGTCCGCGCCCACCTGGCCGACCTGTCGCCGGAGGTCGTCGAGGAGCTGTCCGGCGGGCTGGAGGCCGACCTCGGCGACCTGGCCGCCGAGTCCGACGTCCCGCTGGAGCAGCGGGTCGGGCCGCCGTCCGACTACGCCGACGAGCTGCGGGCCGCCGCCGAGCTGCCGCCACGTCCGGCCGGTGGCCGGGCGCGGGTCGGCCCCGTCGAGCAGCTGCGCACCGACCTCGCCGGGCTCACGGGCTCGTTGCGGGCGCAGCCGTGGTGGCCGGGGGTGGCCTCGTTCTTCACCACGGTGCGACCGGCCTGGTGGGTGGCGCGGGCCCTGCTCGCGGTCTGGGTCGTCGCCGAGGTGCTGGGCCTCGGCTCCGGGTTGCTGGGCTGGGTGCTCGCGGCCGCCGCGGTCGTGGTGAGCGTCGAGCTCGGCCGCGGGCGCTGGACCAACGACGCGGTGCGGGTGCTCACCGTGCTCGGCAACGTCGTCGCGGTGCTCGTGCTGCTCGTGTTCCTGGGCTCGCAGTCGTCGGGCGGCAACGACTCCGTCAGCTACGACGGGCCGTACCCGGGAGACGCGCTGCAGGACGGCGTGGTCACCAACAACGGCTCGACCGTCACCAACCTGTTCGCCTACGACGGCGAGGGTCGGCCGCTCACCGGCGTGCAGCTCTTCGACCAGGACGGCCGGCCCCTCGCGGTCGATCCCGCGCAGGGCGACCCCTACCTGCAGGACGACCAGGGTCTGGACGTCGGCCGGTACGTGCCGCGCACCGACGTCTTCGGCCGCCAGGTGCCCAACGCGTTCCCGCTCGCGGTGCAGCCGTTGGCCGAGGCCGACTGCTCGCAGGGCTGCGTCGACGAGGGACCGGTGCCGACCGGCACGCCCACGCTGCCGTCCGGCCCGCAGGCCTCGGTGCCGGCGCTCGCGCCCCTGCAGGGGGTGGGCGCGACGCCGGCACCGACGGGCACCGGCTCGCCCACGGCCGCGGCCACCGGCTCGCCGTCCGCCACCGCCACCGGCACGGCCAGCCCGACCCGGCGCTGAGCCTCGGGCAGGATCGGCGGGTGCCCCGCAGCTCCGACCACCGCACCGACCCGCACCCGGTCACCGGCCAGCCGTTCGTGTCGCCGGTGCCCCCCGGCACCGGCTGGCCGGGGGACCCGGCCACCGCTCGCACGCCCCGCGCGCGCACGGCCGCGGACGTCGATCGGCTGGCCGCCAGCGCGCGCGGCACCGACCAGCTCGACGCCCGGATCTCGGTGTGCCGAGCCTGCCCGCGGCTCGTCGAGTGGCGCGAGGACGTCGCGGTGCACGGCCGGCGGGCCGCCTTCGCCGACCAGCCCTACTGGGGCCGGCCCGGACCGGGCTTCGGGGACCCGGCCCCGCGGCTGCTCCTCGTGGGTCTGGCCCCGGCGGCCAACGGCACCAACCGCACCGGCCGGATGTTCACCGGCGACCGCAGCGGCGACTGGATCTACGCCGCGCTGCACCGGGCCGGCTACGCGCGCGAGCCGTTCTCGCGGCACGCGGGCGACGGCCAGCACCTCACCGGCGCGCGGATCGTCGCCGCGGTCCGGTGCGCGCCGCCGGCGAACCAGCCGACGCCCGAGGAGCGGGCCACCTGCGCGCCCTGGCTCGACCGCGACGTCCGGCTGGCGCTGCCGACGCTGCGCGCGGTGCTGGCGCTGGGCGCGATCGGCTTCGAGGCGTTCCTCGGCGCGGCCCGGCGCGACGGCTGGGCGGTGCCGCGCCCCAAGCCGCGCTTCGGCCACGGCGTCGAGGTGCCGCTCGTGACGCCGGCGGGCCACGTCGTCCCGCTGCTCGCGAGCTACCACGTCAGCCAGCAGAACACCTTCACCGGCAAGCTCACCGAGCCCATGCTCGACGACGTCCTGCGCCGGGCGCGCGCCCTCACCGGCTGAGCGTGCGCCAGGATGGCGGCATGAGCCTGCTCGCCGTCACCGTGCTCGGCCACGACCGCCCGGGCATCGTCGCCGACACCACCGCGGCGCTCGCCGAGCTCGGGGGCAACCTCGAGGACTCGACGATGACGTTGCTGCGCGGGCACTTCGCGATGCTCCTGCTGGTGCGCACGCCGCAGCCGGCGGACGACGTCGCACGCGCCCTCGACGGCCTGACCGCCGACGGCCGGCTGACCGTCGACGTCCGCGAGGTGCCCGACCTCGAGCTCGGTGCGGCGACGTCCGGCCCCGGGCGGCCCTACCTGCTGAGCGTCCACGGCGCCGACCGGCCCGGCATCGTCGGCGCGCTCACCGGCGTCGTCGCCGGCGCCCGCGGCAACGTCACCGACCTGACCACCCGGCTGTCCGGCGACCTGTACGTGCTGCTCGCCGACGTCACGCTGCCGGACGACGCCGACCCCGACCTGGTCGAGCGCGCGCTGCGCACCACGGCGGACGAGCTCGGCGTCGACGTCTCGTGGCGCCCGGTCGACGCCGACGAGCTGTGAGCCCGGACGTCGTCCGGCTGGCGATGCCCGACCTGCCCGCCGGCACGGTGCGCGAGGTCGTGCGCGCCCCCGCCCGCGTGCTGTCGACCCCCGGCGCGGACGTCGACCCCGCCGACCCGGACGTCGTCCGGCTGGCCGCCGACCTGCTGGCCACCCAGCGGGTCTCGCCCGGGTGCGTGGGGCTCGCCGCGCAGCAGGTAGGAGTGGCGTGGCGGGTCTTCAGCGTCGACGTCACCGGCCACCCCAAGACCCGTACCTGCCACGGCGCGTTCGTGCTGTGCAACGCCGAGGTGCTGGAGGCGACGCGGCGCGAGCGGGGCCGCGAGGGGTGCCTGTCGGTGCCGGACCTCACCGGCGACGTGAAGCGCGCCCGGCGGCTCGTCGTCCGGGGTGCGCTGCCGCTCACCGGCGAGGTCGTCACCATCACCACCGACGCGTTCGAGGCCGTGGCGCTGCAGCACGAGGTCGACCACACCGACGGCGTGCTGTTCCTCGACCGGGTGGCGGGCGCGCACGCCCTGCACGCACGGCAGACGTACCTCTAGCGGCTCTAGGCTGGGTGCGCCCCCGTGGCCCAACTGGCAGAGGCAGGCGCCTTAAAAGCGCTCGAGTACGGGTTCGAACCCCGTCGGGGGCACGGTCTGGAGCAGTGGAGGTGCGCCGGGAACTTCTGGCGCTCTCTCAGAGTTCTGCCAGGAGACGGCTCGCACCGCGGGTCGCCCAGGACGCCCTGACGGGCCGAGGAGGAGCACGATGAGCAACCCGGTGTTCGAGCGGATGAAGGACAGTCGCGGCTACGCGACGTTCGGGCCGCCCGGTGCCTCGCGGTCGACCGTGCAGGACGCGCCCGCCTACGGGTCGCCGGCCGACCTCGAGACCATGTACAACCAGCCGTCCGCCACCTCGGTCGACACCGGCCGCATGACCTACGACGACGTCGTGATCAAGACCGCCCTGGTCTTCGTCGCCGTGCTCGTCGGGGGCGTCGTCGGCTGGCAGGTGCCCGGGCTGATGCTCGTCGGGCTGGTCGGCGGGCTCGTGCTCGGCCTGGTCAACTCCTTCAAGAAGAACCCGAGCCCGGCGCTGATCCTGGGCTACGGCCTGCTCGAGGGCGTATTCCTCGGGGGCATCAGCAACTTCTTCGACGCCCGCTACCCCGGCATCGTCGTGCAGGCGGTGCTCGGCACGCTGAGCGTGTTCGCGGCCGTGCTGGTCGGCTTCCGCTCGGGCAAGCTGCGCACCTCGCCGAAGCTCAACAAGATCTTCTTCATCGCCATCGGCGGGTACCTGCTGTTCTCGCTGGTTAACCTCGGCCTGATGCTCTTCGCGGGGCAGGACACGCTGCGCCAGGGCCCGCTCGGCCTGGCGATCGGCGCCTTCGCGGTGCTGCTCGCGTCGTACTCGCTGGTGATGGACTTCGAGTTCATCAAGGTGGGCGTCGAGCAGGCCGTGCCAGCCAAGTTCGCCTGGACCGCCGCGTTCGGCCTGGTCGTCACGCTGGTCTGGCTGTACATCGAGATCCTGCGGATCCTGTCGATCCTGCGCGGCGACTAGCAGCGGCGCTGCCCTCAGGTGCCCGGCGGGCCGTCACCGGACGAGGTGGCGGCCCGTCGGCGTCTGCTGTGGCAGGCTGCGACGGTGAGCGAGGACGTCGGCGCCGACCTGGCGCGCGAGGCCGCCCGGGTGGTCGACCGGCTGCGCTCGACGGCCCTCGACCGGCTCGACGGCGAGCTCGAGCAGCGGGTGCACGAGACCAGCCAGGCCCTCGCCGACCTCGCGGCCGGGGCGGCCGGGCGCGGTCGTCGTCCGGTCCCGGTGCTGGCCAGCCACGGCGTCGCCGACCAGCTCGCGGTGTGCGCGCACGACGTCCAGGTCGAGGGCGACGAGGTGGCCCGCCGCGAGGCCCTCGCCCTCCTCGTCACGCTCCGCCGCACCCTCTGACCGACCGCTGGTTGCAGCAGCGCGGGTCGGTCAGCTGAGGCGCTCGTAGATGATGGCCATGCCCTGGCCGCCGCCGACGCACATGGTCTCCAGGCCGAAGGTCTGGTCTCGCGACGCCAGCCCGTTGAGCAGCGTGGTGGTGATGCGCGCGCCGGTGGCGCCGAACGGGTGCCCCAGCGCGATCGCGCCGCCGTGCACGTTGAGCTTGTCGTGGTCGATGCCGAGCTCGGCCGCGCTCGGCAGCACCTGCGCGGCGAACGCCTCGTTGATCTCGACCAGGTCGATGTCACCGATGCTCATGCCGGCCCGTGCCAGCGCCTGCTGCGAGGCGGCGACCGGCCCGAGGCCCATGATCTCGGGCGACAGGGCCGAGACGCCGGTCGAGACGACCCGGGCGAGCGGGGTCAGGCCGAGCTCGCGGGCCTTGGTGTCGCTCATCACCACGAGCGCCGCGGCGCCGTCGTTGAGCGGGCAGCAGTTGCCGGCGGTGATGGTGCCCTGCTCGCGGAACACCGGCTGCAGCTGCGAGACGCCCTCGAGCGTCACGCCGGCGCGCGGGCCGTCGTCGGTGCTGACCACGGTGCCGTCGGGCGTGGTGACCGGCACGATCTCGCGCTCGAAGAAGCCGTCGGCGATGGCCTTCTCGGCGCGGTTCTGGCTCTCGACGCCCCAGGCGTCCTGCTCGGCGCGCGAGACACCGCGCGAGGTGGCGACGTTCTCGGCGGTCTGGCCCATGGCCAGGTAGACGTCGGGCAGCAGGCCCTGCTCGCGCGGGTCGGACCACGTCGCGTTGGTGCTCGCGGTCTCGGCGCTGCGCGCGATCGCCTCGGCGAACAGCGGGTTCTTGGTGTCGGCGTCGCCGCCGCCGGCCCCCGCGAACTTCTTGTAGCGGCTGACGCACTCGACGCCCGCCGAGACGAAGACCTCGCCCTCGCCGGCCTTGATCGCGTGGAAGGCCATCCGCGTGGTCTGCACGCTGGAGGCGCAGAAGCGGTTGACGGTCGAGCCCGGGAGGCCGTCGAGACCGGCGAGCACCGCGACGACGCGGGCCATGTTGAAGCCCTGCTCGTCCGACGGCTCGGCGCAGCCGAGGTACAGGTCGTCGATCGTCGTCGGGTCGAGCGCGGGGACCTTCTCGAGCGCGGCCTTGATCACCGCGACGCTGAGGTCGTCGGGGCGCACGTCCTTGAGCGAGCCCTTGAAGGCGCGGCCGATCGGGCTGCGGGCGGTCGAGACGATGACGGCCTCGGTCATGAGGGGCTCCCTGCTCGGGTGGGTGGGGCGGGTCGGACCGGCGTCCAGATTACTCGCCGGTAGCGGGCGCGGTCGCCGTGACCTGCGTCTCCTCGGCCGGCTCGACCGGCTCGACCGGCTCGACCGGGACCGCGGGCTCCTGGCGACGCCGGCGCAGCACGGCCCAGCGACCGCGCGGCCCGCGGGACTGGCCGCCCACGTCGACCGCGCTGACCTCGGTGCCGGGGTCAGCCGCCGCCGCCACGGCCGCCACGGTGATCGGGCCGACGCCCTCGCCGCGGCTGGCGTCCGGCTGGCGCTCGTGGCCGCCGTCCGGCCACAGGCCCAGCGCGGCGCACACCGACGGCAGCACGGCGGCCGCGGCGGCCGCGTAGCCGGCGGACGACGGGTGGAACCGGTCGGCGCTGAACATCTCGTGCGGCACCCGGCGGAACTCCGGGCCCAGCAGGTCGCCCAGCGACACCGTGCGCGCGCCGGCCTCGACCGCCGCGACGGTCTGGGCGGCGGCGAGGTCGCGGCTGAGCCGCCGGGCGATCAGCCGCAGCGGCTGCGGCACCGGCTCGATCGTGCCGAGGTCGGGGCAGGTGCCGACGACGACCTGCGCGCCCTCGCCGAGCAGCCGCTCGACCGCCAGCGCGAGGTACCGGACGGCGACCGCCGGCCGCACGCGGTGGGTGACGTCGTTGGCGCCCACCATGACCACGACGACGTCCGGCCGCACCCGCTCGAGCAGGTCGTCGACCTGGCGGTCGAGGTCGGCCGAGACGGCTCCCACGACGGCCACGGTCGTCAGCCGAACGGCCCGCCCGGTGACGGCCGACAGCCCGCGCGCGAGCACGGCGCCCGGCGTCCGGTCGGGGTCGTCGGCACCCAGGCCGGCTGCCGAGGAGTCACCGGCGAGCGCGAGCTCGACCGGCTCGCCGACCCCCGCGCCGTAGACGCCGTCGGACTCGGGGCCGGTCAGGCCGAACGGCGTGCCGATGCTGCGCCGGGCCAGCTTGACCTCGGCCGCGAACAACCCCACGCCGAGCGCCCCCAGGGCGGTCAGCCCGCCGCCGCCGAACGCGGCGGCGGCAGCGATCTTGCGGGCGCGTCGGGCCCGGCCCATGCGATCCCTCCCGGTGCTGCAGTGGTCCGGGTCCCACCGTATATCGGCCCCCGGACAGCCCCCGGACGCACCGGCGGCGCAGCCTCAGCCGGTGACGTGCGAGGCCAGGAAGTCGCCGACGTAGGACCGGGCGCGGTCGGCCACGTGCGCCCCGTGCGTGAAGGCCGCCACCGAGAAGTCCAGCTCGGTGAACCGCTGAGCCGTCCGCTGGCTCATCCGGAAGTCGGTGCAGAAGAACGGCACCGACCAGCCGATGCCGCGCACGTTGAACAGCGCGTCGCCCGTGACGAGCACGCCGGTCGGCTCGTGCAGGAACGACGCGTGGCCGGGGGAGTGCCCGGGCGTGTGGACGACGCGCAGCCCGCCCGCCACCGGCAGCAGCTGGCCGTCGTGCAGCTCCTCCTCGACCGGGACCGGCTCGAAGCTCGGCTCGTCGCGCTTCTGCACCCGGCTCAGCAGGCGCCCCACCCGCAGCGAGCGGTCCAGCGGCGGGGTCACGCCCGTGCGCACCGACCCGGCGTCGTCCGCGTGCACCGAGACGCCCGCGCCGGTGCGCCGGCTCATCTCGGCGACGCCGCCCGCGTGGTCGTCGTGCGCGTGCGTGAGCAGGATGCGCGTGACGTCGCGCCGGTCGACCCCCAGGCCGACCAGGGCGTTCGACATCGTGCGCGGCGAGCCCTTGAGGCCGCAGTCGAGCAGCGTGACCTGCCCGTCGTCGTCCCGGAAGGCGAAGCCGTTGACGAAGTCGCCGAGCAGCCGCAGCCGCCACACGCCGGGAGCCAGCTGCACCGCGGGGTTCGAGGACATGACCGCAGCCTAGGACGGCACCGCGCAGCCCGCCGGACGCCGCTGGTCGGGCGCTCGTCCGGCATCTGGGACGATGGGGGCGTGAAGTACGCCGAGCACATCGCCGACCTCGTGGGCGGGACGCCCCTCGTCAAGCTCACCTCCGTCACCGAGGGCATCAGCGCCACGGTGCTCGCGAAGGTCGAGTACATGAACCCGGGCGGGAGCGTGAAGGACCGCATCGCCCTGCGCATGATCGAGGCCGCCGAGGCCTCGGGCGCGCTGAAGCCGGGCGGCACGATCGTCGAGCCCACCAGCGGCAACACCGGCGTCGGGCTCGCGCTCGTCGCCCAGCGCAAGGGCTACCGCTGCGTCTTCGTCTGCCCCGACAAGGTCAGCGAGGACAAGCGCAACGTGCTGAAGGCCTACGGCGCGGACGTCGTCGTGTGCCCGACCGCCGTCGCGCCCGAGCACCCCGACAGCTACTACCAGACGAGCGACCGCCTGGTGCGCGAGATCGAGGGCGCCTGGAAGCCCGACCAGTACTCCAACCCCGAGGGCCCGCAGAGCCACTACCTGACCACCGGTCCGGAGATCTGGGCCGACACCGACGGCACGGTCACCCACTTCGTCACCGGCGTGGGCACGGGCGGCACCATCACCGGCACCGGCCGGTACCTGCAGGAGGTCTCGGCCGACCGCGAGGGCGGGCGCGTGCAGGTGATCGGCGCCGATCCCGAGGGCTCGGTGTACTCCGGCGGCACCGGCCGGCCGTACCTGGTCGAGGGCGTCGGCGAGGACTTCTGGCCGACCGCCTACGATCCCGAGGTGCCGGACGAGATCGTCGCCGTCAGCGACAAGGACTCGTTCTTCATGACCCGTCGCCTCGCCCGCGAGGAGGGCCTGCTGGTCGGCGGCTCCTGCGGCATGGCCGTCGTGGCCGCGCTCGAGGTCGCGAAGCGGCTCGGCCCGGACGACGTGGTCGTGGTGCTGCTGCCCGACAGCGGCCGCGGCTACCTGTCGAAGATCTTCAACGACACCTGGATGGCGTCCTACGGGTTCCTCGCGGCGGGCGACGAGCGCTCGGTGGGCGAGGTCTTCCACGCCAAGGCGGGCGACCTGCCGGCCCTGGTGCACACCCACCCGTCCGAGACGGTGCGCGACGCGGTCGAGATCCTGCGCGAGTACGGCGTCTCGAACCTGCCCGTGGTCAAGGCCGAGCCCCCGGTGATGGCGGGCGAGGTGGCGGGCTCGATCTCCGAGCGCAACCTGCTCGACCAGCTCTTCACCGGCAAGGCGCACCTCGGCGACGCGGTCGACCAGCACATGGACGCGCCGCTGCCGTTCATCGGCGCGGGCGAGCCCATCACGGCCGCGCGGCACGCGCTCGAGACCGCCGACGCGCTGATGGTGGTCGAGGACGGCAAGCCGGTCGGCGTCCTGACCCGCGCCGACCTGCTGGGCTTCCTCGCCGACTGACGCCGCAGGGGCTCAGCCGGCGAGGTGGCCCCAGCCGGGCTCGAGGTCGGACCACGGCCCGGACGCCGCCACGCGGCCCTCGACCAGGACGACGACGTGGTCGGCCCGGGCCAGGGCGGCCCGCTTGGTCGTCGCGCCGATGACCGTGGACCCCCTGGCGCGCAACGAGTCCCACAGCTCGACCTCGGTGGTGGCGTCGAGCGCGGACGACACGTCGTCGGCCACCAGCAGCTCGGCGTCGGCCGCGAGGGCCCGGGCCAGCGCGAGCCGCTGCACCTGACCGCCCGACAGCCGCACGCCGCGGTGGCCGACCAGCGAGCCGGGCCCGCCGGCGTCCTCGACGTCACGTCCGAGCCGGGCGTCGGCGATCGATCGGTCGACGTCGCGGTCGGCGTGGTCGAGCCGGATGTTGTCGGCGAAGGTGCCGGACAGCACGCGCGGCACCTGGGCGACGTGCGCGACCCGGCCGGGGCGAAGGAAGGTCTCGGGGTCGTCGACCTCGTGGCCGTTCCAGCGCAGCTCGCCGCGGTGGGCGACCAGGCCGGCCAGCGAGCTCAGCAGGCTGGACTTGCCCGAGCCGATCTGGCCGAGCAGCAGCACGAGCTCGCCGCGGCGCACGACGAGGTCGACGTCGCTCGCGCCGAGCGTGCCGTCGTCGTGCACGGCGGTGAGGCCGACCAGCTCGAGCTGCTCGAGCGGCTCGACGGCGCCGGGCGCGGCCTGGGGCGCCACGCCGTGCACCAGGTCGAGGCCCGGCGGCATCTCCATCAGGTCGCGACCGTCGGCGAACCGGCTGGTGGCGCGCAGCCAGGCCTTGGTGCCCGGCGCCTCGGTGATCACGGCACCGGCCACCCGGCCGAACCAGTCGAAGCCGTTGACCGCGCCCGACACCAGCAGCGCGGTGGCCAGGCCCCAGCCACCTGCGACGTGCACGGCCCAGGCCGCGACCACGCCGACCTGCACCAGGACGACCGGGACGCCGGCCAGCAGGGCCTGCACCCGGTGCTCGTGGACGGCGGCGTCGACCCGGCCGTCGTCGACGTGCCGCAGGTGCGCGTGCACGGCGGGCGTGGCGGCCGCGAGCTTGACGGTGCGGATGCCGTCCAGCGCCGAGACCAGCGAGCGGCCGAAGCGCGCACGGGCGGCCGAGGCGGCGGCGGCGGAGCGCCCGGCGACGGGCGAGCCGAGCGCCGACACGGCGGCCGAGGCGACCATGACGCCGAGCAGCACGCCGCCCGCCAGCACGCTCGCGCCCGCGATGCCGGTGACGACGACGAGGGCGAGCCCGTTGACGAAGTCGACCCAGCGGTCGCCGTAGCGGGCGAACCGGTCGGCGTCCATGGCGCGGGCCACGACCTCGCCCGGCGGCGTCGGCGGCAGCCGGCGCTGGCCGGTCTGGCCGATCAGCACCGCGGTGCGGGCGCGCAGCATGACCGAGATCCACCACCGCGGGTAGCGCGCGATGGCCTCGGCCAGCAGCAGCGGGGCGACCAGCAGCGAGACCACCATGGCGACCAGCAGGGTCGTGGGGTGCTCGCCGCGCTGCAGCGCCACGACGAGGTGGCCCCACAGCCAACCGGTGATCGCGCCGTAGGCGCCGCAGAGCACGGCGGCGAGGAACAGCGCGACGCTCACCAGGCCCCACCGCGGGTGGATGCGCAGGGCGTGCCAGGTGCCGCGCGCCAGGCCGAGCCCGGAGCCGACCTCGCGGGCCGGGGGCGCCTCGCCGGTGCGGCGCGCCGTGCCGACGGCGGCGACGACCGAGGTGAGCTGCTCGTGCTCGGAGCCGTCGGCCGCGAGCACCACGTGGTCGCCGTCGGCGATGCTGTCGGGCCGCACGACGTCGTCCGCGGCGTCGAGCAGCCGGCGGAACGGACCCGGCGTCGACGCGAGCACCGCGCGCGGGCCGTGCTGGACGACGCGCCCGGCCTCCATGACGGCGACGTGGTCGGCGCGCGCGGTGGTGGTAAGGCGGTGCGCCACGAGGATGCCGGTGCGCCCGGCGAGCAGCCGCTGCGAGGCGGCCACGACGCGCGACTCGGTGACCGGGTCCATCCGCGCGGTGGCCTCGTCGAGCACCACGACCTTGACGTCGCGCACCAGCAGCCGGGCGAAGGCCACGAGCTGCTCCTCGCCGGCCGACAGCGTCGTGCCGCTGGGGCCGAGCACGGTGTCGAGGCCGTCCGGCAGCCCGAGCACCCAGTCGGTCAGGCCGAGCTCGTGGACCGCCGCCTGCACGCGACCGGGCGGCTGCTCGGTGAACAGCGCGACGTTCTCGGCCAGGGTGCCGGCCAGGATCTCGGTGCGCTGGGTGACGACGCCGACCGCGGCGCGCAGCCGTTGCAGGTCGAGCCCCCGGACGTCGACGCCGTCGAGCAGCACCGTGCCCGGCTCGGGCTCGACCGCCCGCGACAGCAGCGAGGCCAGCGTCGACTTGCCCGAGCCGCTGCGGCCGACCAGCGCCAGCGTGGTGCCGGACGGGACGACGAGGTCGACGTCGCGCAGCGCGAACTCGCCCTCGGGGTAGCTGAAGTGCAGGTCGCGCAGCTCGACCGTCGGCACGCCGGCCGGCAGCTCGTCGCCGCCCTCGGGCTCGGGCTCGGCGCCCAGCAGCGCCCGCAGCCGCACCAGCGCGCCGACCCCGGCCTGCAGGTCGGGCACGTGCCGCGCGACCTGGTCGACCTGCCCGACGAAGGTGGTCGTGACGAGGAACAGCGTTACGAGCGCGGCGGTCGACTCGGCGCCGCGGATCACGAGCAGCACGCCGATGACGGCCACCGCGGCCAGGACGCCGTGCAGCAGCACGCCCGCGCGACGGCTGACGCGGGCCTCGAGCTGGACGACGTCGTGGAACCGGGCGTGGACGGCGGCCGAGAGCTCGGCACAGCGACGTACCAGGTAGGCCTGGCCGAGGCTGGTGCGCAGGTCGTCGCGCGCGGCGACGCCCTCCTCCATGGCGGCGGCGTGGTCGGTCCAGGCGATCTCCTCGACGACCTTGCGCTCGGCCAGCTGCGAGAGCAGCGGCCGGATGGCGAGGGTGACGCCGACGGCCGTGACCGGCAGCAGCAACCAGGCCGGCCACCAGGTGGCGCCGGCCACGACGAGCAACGGCAGCGTGCCGAGGAGCACGCGCAGCACCGACCAGGCGTTCTGCCGCAGCAGCGAGCCGAGCTCGTGGGTGTCGTCGTCGACGCGGTCGAGCACCTCGCCGACCGCCTGCTCGGTGAGCTCGGCCAGCGGCTGGTGCATCACGGCGTCCAGCAGGTCGCCGCGCAGGCCGCCCTCGGCCCGGTCGACCGCCACCGACCACAGCGTGCGGCCGGCGGTGTCGAACAGCCCGGCGCCGACGACGCAGACCGCGAGCACCAGGACGAGCCGCCAGGTCGCTTCCTCGGCCAGCCGGCCGGCGACCACGGTGCCGAGGGCGGTGCCGAGACCTGCGAACGCGGCCGCGACGAGGGCCGAGACCGCGAGCGGGCCGCGCAGTCGTCGCCAGGTCAGCTGCCGGGCCGGGGGGAGCGGGTGCGCCGGGGGCGGCGCCGTCGTCCGCGCCGTGGTCTGCTCTGCCGTCTCCTCGGTCCCCACTGCCACCCCTCCACGCTACGGGTCGGCACCGACGGTCCGCCTCCGAGTTTCGCCGGCGGCGGCCCCGGGCCCGTCTGCGAGACTCGCGACGTGCAGATCGGGTACCTGGGACCGCTCGAGGTCCGCGACGGCGACCGCGTCGTCGAGGTGCCGGGCACCCGGTTGCGGCGCCTGCTGACCCGGCTCGTCCTCGACGTCGGCCGCGCGGTCTCGCCGCGCGCGCTGGCCGAGGCCGTGTGGCCGGACGACCTCCCCGCCGACCCGGTCAACGCGCTGCAGTCGTTGGTGTCGCGCCTGCGCCGCACCCTCGCCGACCCGGCGCTGGTCGAGCAGGTCCCGGGTGGCTACCGGCTCGTCGTCGCACCGGACGACGTCGACGCGGTGCGCTTCGCCCAGCTCGCCGCGCGGGCGCAGGCGGACGTGCGGCGGTGCGCGGACGACGACCCCGCGGTCGCGCTGGCCACCGCCATCGCGCTGTCGCGGGGCGACCCCTCC
>NZ_BAAGXY010000127.1:0-16622 GCF_054779595.1 Angustibacter peucedani | reverse complement strand
GCTCTTTACGCCCAATAATTCCGGACAACGCTTGCACCCTACGTATTACCGCGGCTGCTGGCACGTAGTTAGCCGGTGCTTCTTCTGCAGGTACCGTCACTTGCGCTTCTTCCCTGCTGAAAGAGGTTTACAACCCGAAGGCCTTCATCCCTCACGCGGCGTCGCTGCGTCAGGCTTTCGCCCATTGCGCAATATTCCCCACTGCTGCCTCCCGTAGGAGTCTGGGCCGTGTCTCAGTCCCAGTGTGGCCGGTCGCCCTCTCAGGCCGGCTACCCGTCGTCGCCTTGGTGGGCCGTTACCCCACCAACTAGCTGATAGGCCGCGAGTCCATCCCTGGCCGAAAAACTTTCCACACAGTACAGATGCCTGTCTGTGTCGTATCCGGTATTAGCTGCGGTTTCCCGCGGTTATCCCAGAGCCAGGGGCAGGTTACTCACGTGTTACTCACCCGTTCGCCACTGATCACCCGGAGCAAGCTCCGAGGTCACCGTTCGACTTGCATGTGTTAAGCACGCCGCCAGCGTTCGTCCTGAGCCAGGATCAAACTCTCCGTTGATGTTTGTCTCACCACCGCGCTGGCGCGGGGTGACATCTCTTGAGGTTGGGCCCGAAGGCCCGATCCATGGCTAGAAGTTCGAGCGGTCCGAGGACCGCTCGTTTCTTAACCAAAGGAATCGTCTGGCAGCAGGAGTCCGGAGCCGAGTGGCTCGTTCGCCCTGATGCCATGACGAGAGTTGTTTGGCATCGATTTTTGGCACGCTGTTGAGTTCTCAAGGATCGGGCGCGCACCGCATCGGGCCTTTCGGCCTGTCCGTCGGGGCAACCGTTCTAACTTAGCCGATCCACGTCGAGGCGGTCAACTTCGCGCTGAGCCGGGGGCTCGCGTCCGTCGACATGTCCTGCGGTGGGGATCTGCCGCCCACCCTAGCAGGCTCTGAGAGCCGGCCGACCCGCCGTCCAGCGGCGTGGTCCGCCCCCGGGCGAAGCCCGTTGCGGGGGGTGGGATCTGCCCGTGGGACCGGCCACCTCGCGGTGTCCGTTCCTCCCTGTCGGGCTGACGTCGAGAACAGTAGAGGGACGCCGCGAAGAGAGTCAAATCGGGGGTCGGCAGGCGTGTCCGACCAACGGATCAGCGCCTGCCGGCCCCCGCGAGCAGCAGAACTCGTCGCCGCTCAGGCCGGTGGCACGACCGCGGCCGCGAGCGACTTCTTGCCCCGCCGCAGCACCGCGAACCGCCCGTGCAGCAGCTGGTCCGCACCCAGCACGGCGTCCGGGTCGTCGACCTTGACGTTGTTGACGTACGCGCCGCCCTCGCCGATCGTGCGCCGGGCCCCCGCGCGGCTGGGCGCGAGCCCGGACCCGACCAGGGCGTCGACCACCGCGGTGCCCACCGCGACCTGGGCCGTGGGCAGCTCGGCCGTGGCGTCGCGCAGCGTCTGCTCGTCCAGGTCGGCCAGCTCGCCGCGCCCGAACAGCGCCGCGCTCGCGCGCTGCACCGCCTCGGTGGCCGCCGCCCCGTGCACCAACGTGGTGACGTCGGCGGCCAGGGCCCGCTGCGCCTCGCGGGCGAAGGGCCGCTCGGCGACCTCGGTCTCGAGCTCGGCCACCTGCTCGCGGGTGCGGTCGGTGAACACCTTCAGCAGCGACACGACCGAGGCGTCCTCGACGTTGAGCCAGTACTGGTAGAAGGCGAACGGGCTGGTGCCCTCGGCCGACAGCCAGATGGCGTTGCCGGCGCTCTTGCCGAACTTCTCGCCCGAGGAGTCGGTGAGCAGGGGCGTCGTCAGCAGGTGCACCGACCGTCCCTCGACCCGGTGGATCAGGTCGGAGCCGGCCGTGAGGTTGCCCCACTGGTCGTTGCCGCCGGTCTGCAGCGTGCACCCGTGCTGGCGGAAGAGCTGCAGGTAGTCGAGCCCCTGCAGCAGCTGGTAGCTGAACTCGGTGTACGAGATGCCCTCGTCCGAGGCGAGCCGGGCCGCGACCGCCTCCTTCTTGACCATCTGGTTGACGCGGAAGTGCTTGCCCACGTCCCGCAGGAAGTCCAGCGCGCTCAGGCCCTCGGTCCAGTCCAGGTTGTTGACGAACAGCGCCGGGTTGTCGCCCTCGCTGTCGAGGAAGGGCCGCACCTGGTCCTGGATCCGGGCCACCCAGTCGGCCGTCTGCTCCTTGGTCTTCAGCACCCGCTCCGAGCTCGGGCGCGGGTCGCCGATCAGCCCGGTCGACCCGCCGACCAAGCAGATGACCCGGTGCCCGGCCCGCTGCAGGTGCCGCAGCACCACCAGCTGGACGAGGTTGCCGAAGTGCAGCGACGGCGCGGTCGGGTCGAAGCCGCAGTACGCCGTGATCGGCCCGTCGGCGAGGGCCTCGCGCAGCGCGGCCTCGTCGGTGGTCTGCGCCACCAGGCCTCGCCATCGCAGCTCGTCGAGGATGTCGGTCACGGTCGTCCCTCCGGTCGTCGTGCGGCCGGCAATCCGCCGGTGCCGGCCCGTGAGGGCCGCGCCCAGCCTGCCCGATCAGGGCGTCCGGGTGCGAGCGGGATCCGCGCGCCGGACGCCGGGCCGGTAGGCCGACACGGTCGGCTCGCCCTCCAGCCAGAACCGCCAGGGGTGGCGCTCGGCGTCCCCGCCCGGACCGCTCACCCCCACCCGCGGACCCTGCCGCACGACGCCACCCGGCCCGCTGGACGACGGCCGCCACCGCACCGCGGACGTCGACCGCGCACCCCCGAGCACGGTGCCGTCGAGGTCTCCGCCGATCCCCAGGGCCGACGCGAGCCGGGCCGGTCCGCGGGCCAGGTCGCGGTCGTGCCGCGCGGCGGTGCGCCGTGACCGGGCCAGCTCGTGGCCCGCGACGACCTCCCCCGCGCGCAGCAGCACGGCCGACGCCTCGCCGTCCGGGCCGCACACGACGTTGCAGCACCAGTGCATGCCGTACGAGAAGTAGACGTACAGGCGCGCCGGCGGCCCGAACATCACCGCGGTGCGCGGCGTGCGCCCGGCGCGGGCGTGCGACCCGGGGTCGCGCGGGCCGTCGTAGGCCTCGACCTCGGTGAGCCGCACGGCCACGAACCCCTCGGGCGTGCGGTGCTCGAGCACCGACCCGAGCAGGTCGGGCGCGACGTCCAGCACCGGCCGGGCGAAGAAGCGCTCGACCGCGGTGCGGCGGGCGGCGCTCAGGGGCGGCGCGCGATCTTCGACCCGAGCCAGACCAGCGGGTCGTACTTGCGGTCGACCACGCGCTCCTTCATGGGGATCAGCGCGTTGTCGGTGATCTTGATGTGCTCGGGGCAGACCTCGGTGCAGCACTTGGTGATGTTGCAGAAGCCGAGCCCGAACTCCTCCTGCGCCTCGTTCTTGCGCTCGCGCGTGTCCAGCGGGTGCATGTCGAGCTCGGCGATGCGCATGAGGAACCGCGGCCCGGCGAACGCCTGCTTGTTGTCCTCGTGGTCGCGCACGACGTGGCAGACGTCCTGGCACAGGAAGCACTCGATGCACTTGCGGAACTCCTGCGAGCGCTCGACGTCGACCTGCTCCATCCGGTAGTCGCCGGGCTCGAGGTCGGACGGCGGGGCGAACGCCGGCACCTGGCGCGCCTTCTCGTAGTTGAAGGACACGTCGGTGACGAGGTCGCGCACGACGGGGAACGCGCGCAGCGGGGTGACCGTGATGGTCTCGGCCTCGGTGAAGGTGCTCATGCGCGTCATGCACATCAGCCGCGGCCGGCCGTTGATCTCGGCGCTGCATGACCCGCACTTGCCGGCTTTGCAGTTCCACCGCACCGCGAGGTCCGCGGCCTGCGTCGCCTGCAGCCGGTGGATGATGTCGAGGACGACCTCACCCTCGTTGACCTCGACCGTGTAGTCGACGAGCTCGCCGTCCTCGGCGTCCCCGCGCCACACCCTGAAGCTCGCGTCGTAGCTCATGCCTGCTCCCCTCCGTCGCCGCCGGCCGCGTCGAAGCGCGCGAGCTCGTCGTCGGTCAGGTACTTCGCCAGCTCGCCGCGGTCGAACAGCGTGAGCAGGTCCTCGCGGATCTCGGGCACCGGCTGGTGGGTCAGCTCGACCCCGCCGGCGTCGTCCAGGCGGCAGACGAGGTTGACCCCGCGCCACGCCGGGTCCATGCCCGGGTGGTCCTCGCGGGTGTGGCCGCCCCGGCTCTCGGTGCGCTCGAGCGCGGCCTGGGCGACGCACTCGCTGACGTCGAGCATGTTGCGCAGGTCGAGCGCCAGGTGCCAGCCCGGGTTGAACGCCCGCCCGCCGCCGACGCCGGCCCGCGACGCGCGCTCGCGCAGCCCTACCAGGCCTTGCAGCGCCTCGGAGATCTCGCCCTCGCGCCGGATGATGCCGACGAGGTCGTTCATCATCTGCTGCAGCTCGGCGTGGATCGTGTAGGGGTTCTCGGCGTCGTCGCGACCGAAGGGCGCCTCGGCGACCTCGGTGGCCGTCGCGACGTCGGCGTCGTTCACGGCCGGACGTCGCTCGCCCAGCCCCTCGACGTACGCAGCCGCGCCGGCACCGGCCCGACGTCCGAACACCAGCAGGTCCGACAACGAGTTGCCGCCCAGGCGGTTCGAGCCGTGCATGCCGCCCGCGACCTCCCCCGCCGCGAACAGCCCCGGCACGACGGCCGCGGCGGTGTCGGCGTCGACCTCGACGCCGCCCATGACGTAGTGGCAGGTCGGCCCGACCTCCATCGGCTCGGCCGTGATGTCGACGTCGGCGAGCTCCTTGAACTGGTGGTGCATCGAGGGCAGGCGCTTGATGATCTCGTCGGCCGGCAGCCGCGAGGAGACGTCGAGGAACACGCCGCCGTGGGGCGAGCCGCGTCCCTCCTTGACCTCGGTGTTGATGGCGCGCGCGACCTCGTCGCGCGGCAGCAGCTCGGGCGGCCGCTTGTTGTTGTCGGGGTCGGAGTACCAGCGGTCGGCCTCCTCCTCGGAGTCGGCGTACTGCGCGCGGAACACGTCGGGGACGTGGTCGAACATGAACCGCTTGCCCTCGCTGTTGCGCAGCACCCCGCCGTCGCCGCGCACCGACTCGGTGACGAGGATCCCCTTGACCGACGGCGGCCACACCATGCCCGTCGGGTGGAACTGGATGAACTCCATGTTGATGAGCGTCGCGCCGGCGCGCAGGGCCAGGGCGTGGCCGTCGCCGGTGTACTCCCAGGAGTTCGACGTGACCTTGAAGGACTTGCCCACCCCGCCGGTGGCCAGGACGACGGCGGGGGCCTCGAAGAGGACGTGGCCGCCGGTCTCGCGCCAGTAGCCGAAGGCGCCGCTGATCGCGTCGCCGTCCTTGAGCAGGTCGGTGATCGTGAGCTCGGGGAAGACCTTGAGCCGCGCGTCGAGGTCGCCGTGCTCGCGCAGGTCGTCCTGCTGCAACGACACGATCTTCTGCTGCAGCGTGCGGATCAGCTCGAGACCGGTGCGGTCGCCGACGTGCGCGAGGCGCGGGTACTCGTGGCCGCCGAAGTTGCGCTGGCTGATCTTGCCCTCGGGCGTGCGGTCGAACAGCGCGCCGTAGGTCTCGAGCTCCCAGACCCGTTGCGGCGCTTCCTTCGCGTGCAGCTCGGCCATGCGCGGGTTGTTGAGGAACTTGCCGCCGCGCAGGGTGTCGCGGAAGTGCACCTGCCAGCCGTCCTTGGCGTTGACGTTGCCCATGGACGCCGCGATGCCGCCCTCGGCCATGACCGTGTGGGCCTTGCCGAACAAGGACTTGCAGATGATGGCGACGCGCAGGCCGTGCTCGCGCGCCTCGATGGCGGCGCGCAGACCGGCGCCACCGGCACCGATCACCACGACGTCGTACTGGTGCCGCTCCAGGTCGCTCACGCGGGCGTCTCCTCAGAAGAACTTCGGGTCGTCGAACGTGCCGGAGGCGACCAGCGCGACGTACGCGTCGGTGAGCGCCACCCCCACCAGGGAGATCCAGGCGAACTGCATGTGCCGGACGTTGAGCTTGGTGACGAACGTCCAGGCCTTGTACCGCAACGGGTGTCGCGAGAAGTGCTTCAGCCGGCCGCCCACCGCGTGCCGGCACGAGTGGCACGACAAGGAGTACAGCCAGAGCAGCGTCGCGTTGGCCAGCATCACCAGCGTGCCGAGCCCCATGTGCCCCCACTCCCCCGACGCGTCGCGGAAGGCGATGATCGCGTCGTAGGTGAGGATCACGTTGAAGACGAGGCCGGCGTAGAAGAAGTACCGGTGGATGTTGTTGAGCACCAACGGGAACCGCGTCTCACCGGAGTACGCGCCGTGCGGCTCGGCCACCGCGCACGCCGGCGGGCTGAGCCAGAACGACCGGAAGTACGCCTTGCGGTAGTAGTAGCAGGTGAGCCGGAAGCCCAGCGGGAAGACCAGGATGATCAGCGCCGGCGAGAGCTTCCACCAGTCGCCGAACAGGTGCGCCTCGCCGGCGCCCGGCACGCAGCTCGTCGCCAGGCACGGCGAGTAGAACGGCGAGATGTACGGGGCCGAGTAGTAGGCGCCGTTCCAGAAGGCGCGGATCGTCGCGTAGACGATGAAGGCGAAGAGCACGCCGAAGGTGACGAGCGGCTGCACCCAGTACCGGTCGGTGCGCAGCGTGCGCGCCGCGATGCGGGCCCGGCCCGGGTGGCCGACGCCGGTGACCGGCGCGGGGCTTGAGGGGCGAGCGGTGGAGGGTCCCGACGTCACGCCTCAGCCCGCCCTGCCGGTCGCCCGAGGCCCTCGTCCTCGGCGTCCGACCAGAAGGACGGGTCGTAGTCGTCGTCCGGGATGTAGATGATCTCGCCGGGCTGGGCGGGACCGTGCCGCATGCCCTCGGCCCGGGCGACGAGGTTGAGGTCGGCGGCCAGGCGGGTGACGTCGTCCTTCAGACGCTGGACGTCGACGGTGTCCCCGAGCCGGCCCTGCAGCGCGGCCACGCAGTCGCGCAGCTCGGTCAGGTGACCGGCCGCCGTCGCCAGGTCGTCGTTCGCCGTCATCCGCAGACCTCCTGCCGCGGGCCCGCTCCGTCGCGGGCCACGCGTGCATCCTGTCGCGGCAGCCGCCCGAGGTAAAGCACCCCGACCGGTGCAGACTGGACGCATGCCCGGACGACGACCCCGGCCACCGCGGTACGACGTCGTCACGCCCACCGAGCGCGAGGCGCGCGACGCCGCGATCGCGCGCGGACAACGGCGCTACTTCCTGCTCTGGGTCCCGTGCGTGCTGCTCGTGGTCTTCGGCTTCTTCGTGCCAGCCCCCACGCCGTGGCGGATCGCCGCCCTGGTGCTGGCCGCTCCCCTGCTGCCGCTCGCCGCGCTGCTGGGCACGCCCCGGCTCAGGTGAGCCGGGGCGCGGCCGACCACCGGCGCGCCGTGGCGCTGGCGGCCTGCGCCGCCTGCAGCTGCTCGGCCACGCGCACCGGTGCGGTGCCGCCCACCGCGTCCCGCGAGGCGAGCGAGCCCTCGACGCTCAGCACCTGCCGGACGTCGGGCGTCAGGTGCGGCGACACCGCGGCCAGATCGTCGTCGGTGAGGTCCCACAGCTCGACCCCCCGCTGCTCGCAGACCTGCACGCACGCCCCGGCGACCTCGTGCGCCACGCGGAACGGCACGCCCTGGCGCACCAGCCACTCGGCGACGTCCGTGGCGAGCGCGAACCCTTGCGGCGCCAGGGCGGCGAGGCGCTCGGTGTCGAACGCGAGGGTGGCCACCATGCCGCTCACGGCCGGCAGCAGCACCTCGAGGGTGTCGACGGCGTCGAACACCGGCTCCTTGTCCTCCTGCAGGTCGCGGTTGTAGGCGAGCGGCAGGCCCTTGAGCGTCGTGAGCAGCCCGGCCAGGTCGCCGACCAGCCGGCCGGCCTTGCCGCGCGCCAGCTCGGCGACGTCCGGGTTCTTCTTCTGCGGCATGATGCTCGACCCGGTCGAGTACGCGTCGTCCAGCGTGACGAACGAGAACTCCTTGGTGGCCCAGAGCACGACCTCCTCGGCCAGCCGCGAGACGTCGACGCCGACCATCGCCGCCACGAACGAGAACTCCGCGACGACGTCGCGCGCCGCGGTGCCGTCGACCGAGTTCTCGACCGGACGGTCGAAGCCGAGCTCCGCGGCGACAGCGGCCGGGTCCAGGCCCAGCGAGGAGCCGGCGAGGGCGCCCGATCCGTACGGGGACGCGGCCGCGCGGGCGTCCCAGTCGCGCAGCCGGTCGACGTCGCGCAGCAGCGGCCAGGCGTGGGCCAGCAGGTGGTGCGCGAGCAGCACCGGCTGCGCGTGCTGCAGGTGGGTGCGCCCCGGCATCGCGGCGCCGGGGTGGGCGGCGGCCTGCGCCACCAGGGCGTCGACCACGTCCAGCACGCAGCCCGCCACGACCCGCGCGTGCTCGCGCAGGTACATGCGCACGAGCGTGGCGATCTGGTCGTTGCGCGAGCGCCCGGCCCGCAGCCGCCCGCCGAGCTCGGCACCCGCGCGCTCGATCAGGCCGCGCTCGAGGGCCGAGTGCACGTCCTCGTCGTCCGGCGCCGGTGCGAAGGCGCCCGAGGCGACGTCGGCGTCGAGCCGGTCGAGCGCGTCGAGCATGCCGGCCAGCCCGTCGTCGTCCAGCAGCCCGGCGGCGTGCAGCACGCGGGCGTGCGCGCGCGACCCGGCGACGTCGTGGCGGGCCAGCCGCCAGTCGAAGTGCGTGCTCCGGCTCAGGGCGGCCAGCGCGTCGGCCGGGCCGCCGCTGAACCGCCCGCCCCACAGGGACCCGGCGTGCGTCCCGGCCGGGGCCGAGGGGTCGTCGGCCATCAGTCGGTCCCCGTCTCCATCGCCGCGTTCTCGAGCGCGGCCTCCTCGTCGCCCGCGACCGCGGGGTTGGCCGTGATCCGGTCGGCGCCGCCGGCGGGCAGCTCGCCCAGCAGCGTGCCGTGCTCGACGAGCACCTGGCCCTGGTCGAGCGGCTGCTCGGCGTAGAGCTCGAGCAGCGCGCGCGAGTCGGCGATGTCGAGGTTGCGCATGGTGAGCTGGCCGATCCGGTCGGTCGGGCCGAACGCCGCGTTCTCGGTGCGCTCCATCGAGAGCTTGTCGGGGTGGTACGAGAACGCCTCGCCCTGCGTGCGCAGCACGGTGTAGTCCTCGCCGCGCCGCAGCCGCAGCGTCACCTCGCCGGTGACGACCGAGGCGATCCAGCGCTGCACCGACTCGCGCAGCATGAGCGACTGCGGGTCGAGCCAGCGCCCCTCGTACAGCAGCCGGCCGAGCCGTCGTCCGTGCTGGTGGTAGCTGGCGATGGTGTCCTCGTTGTGGATCGCGTTGAGCAGCCGCTCGTACGCGGTCCAGAGCAGGGCCATGCCGGGCGCCTCGTAGATGCCCCGGCTCTTGGCCTCGATGATGCGGTTCTCGATCTGGTCCGACATGCCGAGCCCGTGCCGGCCGCCGATCGCGTTGGCCGCGTGCACGAGCTCGACCGGGTCGTCGTACGTCGTGCCGCCGACGGCCACCGGGCGCCCGCGCTCGAACCGCACCGTGACGTCCTCGGTCTCGACCTCGACGTCGGGGTCCCAGAACCGCACGCCCATGATCGGCTCGACGGTCTCCAGCGAGACGTCGAGGTGCTCGAGCGTCTTGGCCTCGTGCGTCGCGCCCCAGATGTTCGCGTCGGTGGAGTACGCCTTCTCGGCGCTGTCGCGGTACGGCAGGTCGTGGTCGGTCAGCCAGCGGCTCATCTCGGAGCGCCCGCCGAGCTCGCGCACGAAGTCCGGGTCCAGCCACGGCTTGTAGATCCGCAGCGACGGGTTGGCCAGCAGGCCGTAGCGGTAGAACCGCTCGATGTCGTTGCCCTTGAACGTCGAGCCGTCGCCCCAGATGTCGACGGCGTCCTCGTGCATCGCGCGCACCAGCATCGTGCCGGTGACGGCGCGGCCGAGCGGCGTGGTGTTGAAGTACGCGCGCCCGCCCGAGCGGATGTGGAAGGCACCGCAGGCGAGCGCCGCGAGACCCTCCTCGACCAGCGCGCGGCGGCAGTCGACCACGCGTGCCAGCTCGGCGCCGTACTGCAGCGCGCGGGCCGGGACGCCGGAGACGTCGGGCTCGTCGTACTGCCCGATGTCGGCCGTGTAGGTGCACGGCACGGCGCCCTTCTCGCGCATCCACGCGACGGCGACGGACGTGTCGAGACCGCCGGAGAAGGCGATGCCGATCCGCTCGCCGGCCGGCAGGGACGTCAGGACCTTGCTCACCGGGGGTTCCCTCCTGGGGCTGGCTGGGGCTCTGCGTCGGGCTCGGCGTCGGGCTCGGTGCCCTCGGCCACCGCGAGCAGGCGGGCGGCGAGCGCCGCCCCGCCGTCGGGGTCGCGGGCGATCAGCAGGACGGTGTCGTCGCCGGCGATGGTGCCGAGCAGGTCGCCGGCGTCGGCGTGGTCGAGCGCGGAGGCGAGGTAGTTCGCGGCGCCGGGCGGCGTGCGCAGGACGACGAGGTTGGCCGACGCCTCGGCCGAGACCAGCACCTCGCTCGCCACCTTGGCCAGCCGGACGTCGGTCGTGGCGTCGGCGGGACGCGGCGTGCGGTCGCCGCCCTCGGCCGCGACGGCGTACACGAGCTCGCCGGTGGTGCCGCGCACCCGCACCGCGCCCATCTGCACCAGGTCGCGCGACAGCGTGGCCTGCGTGACCTCGATGCCGTCGTCCGCGAGCAGCTGCGCGAGCTGGGTCTGCGAGCGCACGGCGGTGCGGCCCAGCAGGTCGGCGATGCGCTGCTGGCGGGCCGCCTTGGTCTGGGGCGTGGTGCGGGTGCCGGCCGTCACCCCGAGCGCTCCAGCAGCCAGGTCAGCAGCGCCTTCTGGGCGTGCAGGCGGTTCTCGGCCTCGTCCCACACGACCGACTGCGGGCCGTCGATGACGTCGGCGCTGATCTCGAGCCCGCGGTAGGCGGGCAGGCAGTGCAGGACGACGGCGTCGACCGCCGCGCGGCCCAGGGCGGTGGCGTCGACGGCGAACGGCGCGAACGGGCTGCCCTCGCCGGCGCGCTCGCCCTTCTCGCCCTCCTGGCCCATCGAGACCCAGGTGTCGGTGGCCAGGACGTCGGCCCCGTCGGCCGCGACCTGCGGGCTGTCGGTGACGAGCACCGAGCCGCCGGTGCCCGCGGCGATCTGGCGCGCGCGCTCGACGACGTCCGGGTCGGGCAGGTGCGTGGACGGCGTCCCGACGCGAACGTGCATGCCGGCCGCGGCGCCGCCGAGCAGGTAGGAGTGCGCCATGTTGTTGGCGCCGTCGCCCAGGTAGCTCAGGGTCAGGCCGGGCAGCGTCTGCTTGTGCTCGCGCACCGTCTGCAGGTCGGCGAGGATCTGGCACGGGTGGAACTGGTCGGTGAGCGCGTTGACGACCGGCACCCGGCTCACCGAGGCCATGGTCTCGATGCGGTCCTGGCCGAAGGTGCGCCAGACGATCGCGGCGACCTGGCGGTCGAGCACGCGGGTGGTGTCCTCGACCGGCTCGCCGCGGCCGAGCTGGCTCGAGCTCGCGTCGATCACCAGCGGGTAGCCGCCGAGCTCGGCGATGCCGACGCTGAACGACACCCGGGTGCGGGTCGACGGCTTGTCGAACAGCACCGCGACCGCGCGCGGGCCCTCGAGCGGGCGCAGCGCGAGCCGGTCGGCCTTGGAGCGGGCGGCCAGGTCGAGCACCTCGACCAGCTCGTCCGGGCTCAGGTCGTCGTCGCGCAGGAAGTGGCGAGGCATGGGTCAGTGCTCCTCGGTGGGGTCGGCCGGGGTCTCCGGCGGGGCCGTCTCGTCCTGGCCGTCGACGGCGTCGACGACCTGCGGCAGGGCCGCGAGGAAGGAGTCTGCCTGGTCGGCGGTCAGGACCAGCGGCGGCGCGAGGCGCACGGTCGTCGGCGTCACGGCGTTGACCACGAAACCGGCGTCCAGGGCAGTGGCGGTGAGCTCCTTGGCCAGCGGCCGCGCCAGCTCGATCCCGAGCAGCAGGCCCTCGCCGCGCACCTCCGTGACCAGCGGCGCGCCGGCCACCAAGGCACCCTCGGCCAGCCGGGCGCCGACCGCGCGCACCTGCGCGAGCAGCCCGTCGCGCTCGACGACGTGCAGCGTGGCCAGGGCCGCCGCCGCGGCCACCGGGTTGCCGCCGAACGTCGAGCCGTGCTGGCCGCCGCCGAGCAGGGACGACGCGTGCTCGCCCAGCGTGATCGTCGCGCCCACGGGCACGCCGCCGCCGAGCCCCTTGGCCAGCGTGACGACGTCCGGGACGACGCCCGTGCCCTGGTGCGCGAACCAGCGGCCGGTGCGGCCGACCCCGGTCTGCACCTCGTCGACGACCAGCAGGGAGCCCACCTCGCGGGTCAGCTCGCGGGCCGCAGCCAGGTAGCCCGGCGGCAGCGGCCGCACGCCGGCCTCGCCCTGCACCGGCTCGAGCACGAGCGCCGCGACGTCCGGGCCGAGGGCGGCGCGCAGCGCGTCGAGGTCGCCGAACGGCAGGTGCTCGACGCCGCCGGGCAGCGGCTCGAACGGCGCGCGGTAGTCGGGCTTGTGGGTCAGCGCCAACGCCCCCATCGTGCGGCCGTGGAACGCGCCCTCGAGCGCGAGCACCCGTGGCCGCCCCGTGCGGCGCGCGATCTTGAACGCCGCCTCGTTCGCCTCGGCGCCCGAGTTGGCGAGGAAGACCCGCGACCCGGCCGGCGCCTCGAGCAGCGCGAGCAGCCGCTCGGCGAGCGCCACCTGCGGTGGCGTGGCGAAGAAGTTCGACACGTGGCCGAGCGTCGACAGCTGCGCGCTGACCGCGCCGACCAGCGTGGGGTGGGCGTGGCCGAGCGACGTGGCGGCGATGCCGCCGAGCAGGTCGAGGTAGCGGCGGCCGTCGGCGTCCCACACGTACGCACCCTCGCCGCGCACCAAGACCCGTTGCGGCACACCGTAGGTG
This sequence comes from Angustibacter peucedani, assembly GCF_054779595.1. NCBI lineage: Bacteria > Bacillati > Actinomycetota > Actinomycetes > Kineosporiales > Kineosporiaceae > Angustibacter > Angustibacter peucedani. The sequence goes on along the minus strand of NZ_BAAGXY010000127.1, from coordinate 3,753 downwards.
GGCATCACCGCGGCGGTGTAGCGCTCGAGCCACGCGGCACCCGACGCCGGCTCGACCGCGGACTGCGGGCTGACTTCGCTCACGGCGTCACCATCGTCCCGGTGCCCTCGCTGGTCAGCATCTCGAGCAGCAGCGCGTGCGGCAGCCGCCCGTCCACGACGGTGGCGCGGCCCACGCCGCCGCGCACCGCCCGCAGGCAGGCCGCCATCTTGGGCGCCATGCCGGCGTCGATCTGCGGCAGCACCTGCTCGAGCTCGTCGGCCCCGATCTTCTGCACCAGGGAGGCGCGGTCGGGCCAGTCGGCGTAGAGGCCCTCGACGTCGGTGAGGACCACCAGCTTGACCGCGCCGAGCGCGACGGCGAGGGCGGCGGCCGCGGTGTCGGCGTTGACGTTCAGCACCTGGCCGCCGGTCTCGGGGGCGACGCTCGACACCACCGGGATGCGTCCGGCGGCCACCAGGTCGAGCACCGCGGCGGGCTGCACCTCGACGACGTCGCCGACCAGCCCGACGTCGACCGGCGCGCCGTCGACCACCGGCTGGTGGCGCTCGGCGCGGAACAGGCCGGCGTCCTCGCCGCTCAGGCCGACCGCGTGCGGGCCGTGCTCGTTGATCAGCCCGACCAGCTCGCGGCCCACCTGGCCGACGAGCACCATGCGCACGACGTCCACGGTCTCCTCGGTCGTGACGCGCAGGCCGGCCCGGAAGGTCGACTCGACCCCGAGCCGGGCCAGCATCGCGGTGACCTGCGGCCCGCCGCCGTGCACGACGACCGGCCGGATCCCCACGTGCCGCAGGAAGACCATGTCTTCCGCGAACGCGCGCTTGAGCGACTCGTCGGTCATGGCGTTGCCGCCGTACTTGATGACGACGATCTGGCCGTGGAACTCCTTGAGCCACGGCAGCGCGTCGACCAGCACCCCGGCGCGCGTCGCGTCCCAGGCGGGGTCGTCGGCGCGCATCGGCCGCGAGGTGCCCCAGCGGGTCATGTCGAGTACGCCGAGTTCTCGTGCACGTAGGCGTGCGTGAGGTCGTTGGTCCAGACCGTCGCGGTGGCGTCGCCCGCCTTCAGGTCGACCACGACGTGCACCGCGCGCGCCGTCAGGTCGACGCCGGACCGGTCGTCGCCGGGCCCGCCGTCGCGGGCGATCCAGACGCCGTTCATCGCGACGTCCAGCACCGCCGGGTCGAAGGCGGCGGACGTCGTGCCCACCGCGGCGAGGACGCGGCCCCAGTTCGGGTCGCGGCCGAACACCGCGGCCTTGAACAGGTTGCTGCGCGCGACCGAACGCCCGACCTCGACCGCGTCGTCCTCGCTCGCGGCGTGCCGCACCTCGACCGCGATGTCGTGGTCGGCGCCCTCGGCGTCGCGCACCAGCTGCTGGGCCAGGTCGTGGCACGCCGCCGTGACCGCTGCGGTGAACGCCGCGAGGTCGGGCCGGGCGCCGCTGGCCCCGGACGCCATGAGCACGACCGTGTCGTTGGTCGACTGGCAGCCGTCGGAGTCGAGCCGGTCGAAGGTGACCCGGGTGGCGGCGCGCAGCGCGGCGTCGCAGGTGGCGGCGTCGACGTCCGCGTCGGTGGTGAGGACGACGAGCATCGTGGCGAGCGCCGGGGCGAGCATGCCGGCCCCCTTGGCCAGGCCGCCGACGCACCACCCGTCACCCGGCTGGACGGTCTGCTTGCTGACGGTGTCGGTGGTCATGACGGCCGTCGCGGCGTCCGGTCCGCCCTCGGTCGACAGCGCCGCGGCTGCGGCGTCGACCCCGGCCGCCAGCCGCGCGCCGTCCAGCTGGTCGCCGATCAGGCCGGTCGAGCACACGACCACGTCGCCCGCGTCGACGCCGGTCAGCCGGGCCACCTGCTCGGCGGTCGCGTGGGTCACCGCGAAGCCCTGCGGGCCGGTGTAGCAGTTGGCCCCGCCGGAGTTCAGGACGACGGCCCGCACCACGCCGTCGGCGCTGGCCACCTCGCTCCACAGCACGGGGTTGGCCTTGCAGCGGTTGCTCGTGTAGACCGCCGCGGCGGCCGCCGACGGCCCGTCGTTGACGACGAGGGCGACGTCGGGGCGGCCCGACGGCTTGAGCCCGGCCGTCACGCCGGACGCGCGGAAGCCCTGCGGTGCGGTGACGCTCACGGGGCGACCCCCACGGTCGGCAGGCCCAGCGTCTCGGGCAGCCCGAGCGCGAGGTTGGTGCACTGCACGGCGGCGCCGGCGGTGCCCTTGGTCAGGTTGTCGACGGCGGCGACGGCGACCACCCGCCCGACGCGCGCGTCGACCGCCACCTGCAGGTGCACCGTGTTGGCGCCGAGGGTGTCCGCGGTGCGCGGCCAGACGCCCTCGGGCAGCAGCTCGACGAACGGCTCGTCGGCGTACGCCGCCTGCCACGCCGCGCGGACGTCGGCGGCGTCGGCGTCGGCGCCGCCGCGCAGCCGGGCGGTGCAGGTCGCGAGGATGCCGCGGGGCATCGGCGCCAGCGTCGGGGTGAAGGACACCCGCACGGGGGCACCGCAGGCCGCGGCGAGGTTCTGCTCGACCTCGGGCGTGTGACGGTGGACGCCGCCCACGCCGTAGGGCGACATCGAGCCCATGACCTCCGACCCGAGCAGCCCGGGTCGCAGCGCCCGCCCAGCGCCCGAGGTGCCGGACGCCGCGACCACGACGACGTCGTCCGGCTCGAGCAGGCCGGCGACGAACCCAGGGGCGAGGGCCAGCGAGGTGGCGGTCGGGTAGCAACCGGGGACGGCCACGCGCCGCTCTCCGGCCAGCCGGTCGCGCTGGTGGCCGCCGCCGGCCAGCGGGAGCTCGGGAAGCCCGTAGGGCCAGCTGCCCGCGTGCGGCCCGTCGTAGAACGCGGTCCAGGCGTCGGGGTCGGCCAGCCGGTGGTCGGCGCCGCAGTCGACGACCACGACGTCGCCCGGCAGCTCGGCCGCGATGGCGGCCGACTGCCCGTGCGGCAGCGCCAGCACGACGACCTCGTGCCCGGCGAGCCCCACGGCCGTGGTGGCCACGACCTCGCGGTCGGCCAGCGGTCGCAGGTGCGGGTGGTGCTCGCCGAGCCGGCTGCCCGCGCTCGCGCCCGCGGTCAGCGCACCGACCTCGAGCTGCGGGTGGCCCAGCAGCAGGCGCAGCACCTCGCCCCCGGCGTACCCGGTGGCTCCTGCGACGGCGACCCTGACCACGTGCATGAGCATACACACTCGTGCACACTCATGCACGTGGCCGGTCAGTCGCGCAGGACGGCCCCCGTGCGCTCCGTCGCCCGTGCCACGGCGGCGTCGCGCGCCGCGGTGGCCTCGTCGCCGGTCAGCGTCCGGTCGGCGGCGCGCAGCACCAGGCGGTAGGCCAGCGAGCGCTGGCCCTCCCCCACCTGCTCGCCGCGGTACTCGTCGAACAGCCGCACCTGCTCGAGCAGGTCGCCTCCGCCCTCGCGCAGCGCGGCCTCGACCTGGGCTGCCGGCACGTCGACCGGCACGACGAGCGCGACGTCGCGCAGCGCGACCGGCGGGCTCGGGACCGGCTCGGCCAGGACGACCTCCGGAACGGACCCGAGCAGGACGTCGAGGTCGACCTCGGCCGCGCAGGTGCGCTCGGGCAGGTCGAGCGCGGCGACGACGGCCGGTGCGAGCTCGCCGGCGTGGCCGACCAGCGTGCCGTCGGCCAGGGCCAGCCGCGCGCAGCGCCCCGGGTGCCACGGCTCGTGGCGGTCGGCGCTGACGACGAGCGACCCGGCGCCCACGGAGGCCGCGAGCG
>NZ_BAAGXY010000126.1:0-13987 GCF_054779595.1 Angustibacter peucedani | reverse complement strand
GCCGAGGAAGCCGCCCCCGCCGGCCAGCCGCTGCGCCGAGCCGACGCCCAGCGCGCTCAGCAGCCCGGCGCCGCCGTCGTGCGAGGCGCTGTCGCCCACGCCGACGACCACGCGGGTGGCGCCGTCCTCGACCGCGGCCCGCACCAGCTCGCCGACCCCCACGCTCGTGGCGCGCCAGACGTCGCGCCGGTCGTCGTCCAGCAGGTGCGGGCCGCACGCCTGCGAGGACTCGACGTACGCGGAGCGCGTGCCGTCGTCCTCGGTGACGGCGAGCAGCGTCGCGGGCACCGGCTCGCCGAGCGGCCCGGCCACCGTCACGGGCACCAGGTCTCCCCCGCGCGCCGCCAGCACCACGTCGACGAAGCCGGCACCGCCGTCCGACAGCGGGCAGCGGGTCAGGACGTCGTCCGGCGCGTGCTCGGCCCAGCCGGCGGCCACGGCCTCGGCCGCCTGCTCGGCGCCGAGGTGGCCGGCGAAGGCGTCGGGGGCGATCAGCACGCGCACCCGGTCATCCTCCCAGCCGGGCTCCCTCGTCGGACGGTGCGGCACCCCGGCGCGGCTGACCTACGATCAGCGCGTGAGCACTTTCGCCGAACCTGCCGCCACGCCGGCCGCCCTGCTCCTGCTGGGCCGCGGCCGCGACCTCGCCAGCGAGCGCGGCGTCGAGTGCCCGGGCGACCTGCCCGCGCCGTCCGACCCCGACCTGGTCGCGCGCGCCCGCGCCGCCAAGGCCGCGCTCGGCGACCAGGTGTTCGTGCTCGGCCACCACTACCAGCGCGACGAGGTGATCGAGCACGCCGACGTCACGGGCGACTCGTTCAAGCTCGCGCAGCAGGCGGCGGCGCGGCCCGAGGCCCCGTACGTCGTCTTCTGCGGCGTCCACTTCATGGCCGAGTCGGCCGACGTCCTGACCGCCGACCACCAGCAGGTCGTGCTGCCCGACCTCGCGGCCGGCTGCTCGATGGCCGACATGGCGGCCATCAGCCAGGTCGAGGACGCGTGGGACGACCTGGTCGAGGCCGGCGTCGCGGACGACGTCGTACCGGTCTCGTACATGAACTCCACGGCCGCCATCAAGGCCTTCACCGGCCGGCACGGCGGCACGATCTGCACGTCGTCCAATGCCCGCACCGCGCTCGAGTGGGCGTTCGACCAGCGGCCCGAGGGGCGCGGCAAGGTGCTGTTCCTGCCCGACCAGCACCTGGGGCGCAACACCGCCGTGCTCGAGCTCGGCATGACGCTCGAGGACTGCGTGCTGTTCGACCCGCACAAGCCGAACGGCGGCCTGACCCGCGAGCAGCTCGAGCGGGCGCGGATGATCCTGTGGCGCGGGCACTGCTCGGTGCACGGGCGGTTCAGCCTGGACTCGGTGCAGGACGTGCGCTCGCGCATCCCCGACGTCCAGGTGCTGGTGCACCCCGAGTGCCGGCACGAGGTCGTGCGCGCGGCCGACCACGTCGGCTCGACCGAGAAGATCATCCAGACCCTCGAGGCGGCACCCGCGGGCTCGTCGTGGGCGCTCGGCACCGAGCTCAACCTGGTGCGCCGGCTGGCCCGCGAGCACGCCGACAAGCAGGTCGTGTTCCTCGACAAGACCGTGTGCTTCTGCTCGACCATGAACCGCATCGACCTGCCGCACCTGGTCTGGTCGCTGGAGTCGCTCGTGGCCGGGCGGGTCGTCAACCGGATCCAGGTCGACCCGGACGTCGCGCACTGGGCCCGGGTGGCGCTCGACCAGATGCTCGCCCTGCCCGGCATCACCTCGAAGGACTAGCCGAGCGCGACGTAGACCTTGCGCAGGGGCTCGTGGACCTGCCAGGTGGTGCGGTCGCCTGCCAGCAGCCGGACGGCCGAGCCGGGGCCGACCTCGAGCACCTCGCCGTCCTCGACCGTGACGGTCGCCCGGCCCGAGAGCACCACGAAGACCTCGTCGCACTCGGTGTCGTGGGCCACCCCGGCGTCGATCGACCAGAGGCCGACGTCGACCGCGCCCAGCGCGGCCAGCGACCGCGTGGCGGTGGCGGGCTCGCCGGGCTCGGCGGCGCCGTCCGGGGCCAGGTCGAGCGCGTGGACGTCGACGGCCAGCAGCCGCTCGCTCATGCCGCCCGCCTCAGGAGCGCAGCGCCGCGAGGCGCTCGAGCAGCACGGCCTCGGCCACGCAGACCCGCTCGAACTCCCCCAGGTGCAGGCTCTCGTTGGCGCCGTGGGCGCGGGTGTCGGGGTCCTCGACGCCGGTGACGAGGATCGCGGCGTCCGGGTAGATCGCGGCGAAGTCGGCGATGAACGGGATCGACCCGCCGATGCCCATGTCGACCGGCTCGACGCCCCAGGCGTCGGCGAAGGCCGACCGCGCCGCGTCGTACGCCGGGCCGTCGACCTTGGCGGCGAACGGCTGGCCGGTCTCGCGCACGGTCACGTCGACCTGCACGCCCCACGGCGCGTGGTCGCGCAGGTGGGCCGCGAGGATCTCGAAGGCCTCGTCGGCGTCCTGCCCGGGCGCGACGCGCATCGAGATCTTGGCCCGGCAGCGCGCGGCCAGGGTGTTCGACGCCTTGGCGGTGGACGTCGCGTCGATGCCGACGACGGTCAGCGCGGGCTTGGTCCACAGCCGCGACGTCAGCGAGCCCTCGCCGATCAGCTCGACGCCCTCGAGCACGCCGGCATCGGCCCGCAGCTGCTCCTCGGTGAGGTCGAGGTCGGCGGCCTCGCCGCTCACGAGCCCCTGCACGGCCACGGTGCCGCGCTCGTCGTGCAGCGACGCGAGCAGCCGCACCATCGCGGTTACGGCGTCGACGGCCGCGCCGCCGTACATGCCGCTGTGCACCGCGTGGTCGAGCGTGCGGACGTCGACGTAGGCCTCGACCAACCCGCGCAGGCTGGTGGTGAGCGCCGGGACGCCGATCTTCCAGTTGGTCGAGTCGGCGAGCACCAGGACGTCGGCCGCGAGCTTGTCGCGGTGCGCCTGCAGGATGCGGCCCAGCGAGGGCGACCCCGACTCCTCCTCGCCCTCGACGAAGATCGTCAGGCTCACCGGTGGCCGACCGTCGTGGGCGCGGATCGCCGCGAGGTGCGCCATGACGCCGGCCTTGTCGTCGGCGGCGCCGCGACCGTAGAGCCGGCCGTCGCGCTCGGTGGGCTCGAACGGCGCGGTGTCCCAGTCGTCGTCCTCGCCGGGCGGCTGCACGTCGTGGTGCGCGTACAGCAGCACCGACGGCGCGCCCTCGGGCCCGGGCAGGTGCCCGACGACGGCGGGCGCCCCGCCCTCGCGCAGCACCTCGACGTCCTGCATCCCCGCGGCGCGCAGCAGCTCGGCCACGGCCTGGGCGCTCGCCTCGACCGGCGTCTGGTCGAACGCGGGCTCGGAGACGCTGGGGATCCGCACCAGCGCCTCGAGGTCGCGCCGCACGCCCGGCAGGTCGCGGGCCACCGCGTCGCGCAGCTGCTGCAGGCGCTCGGCGGTCAGGTCGGCGCCCTGCGGCGAGCCGGTCGGGGCGGTGCTGGACGTCATGCGGGCCAGGGTATCCGGGCGTAGCGTGCCCGCCGTGACGCAGGACGACGGCGAGGGCTCCGGCAGCACTCTCACCGTGCTGGTGGCGCTCGTGGCGAACGCCGGGATCGCGGTCGCCAAGGGCGTGGCCGCCGTCGTCTCGGGGTCCGCGGCCATGGCGGCCGAGACGGCCCACTCGGTCGCCGACACCGCCAACGAGGTCATCCTGCTGGTCGCGCTGCGCCGCAGCCGTCGTCCGGCCGACCGCCACCGGCCCTTCGGCTACGGGCCCGAGCGGTTCTTCTGGTCGTTCGTCGCGGCGGTGTCGATCTTCGTGTCGGGCGCCGTCTTCGCCGCGCTCGAGGGCGTGCGGGCGCTGCTGGGCCAGGCCGGCGAGACCACCGGCCTGACCCTGACGCTGGTGGTGCTCGGCATCGGGTTCGTGCTCGAGGGCGCGAGCTGGGTGCGGGCGACGCAGCAGATCCGGGACGAGGCCCGCGACCACGACCAGCGCGTGGCCGAGTGGCTGCGCTCGACCGACGACCCCACGGTCAAGACCGTCTTCTACGAGGACTCCGCCGCGCTCGTCGGCCTGCTGCTCGCCGCAGCCGGCGTGCTCGGCCACCACTGGACCGGGTCGCCGGTGCCGGACGCCGTCGCCTCCCTGCTCATCGCCGCGCTGCTCGCGACGGTGGCCTTCGTGCTCGCGCGCACCAACCGCGACCTGCTCGTGGGCAGCCAGGCCGACCCCCGGCTGGTGCGGGCGATCGGTGCCTGGCTGGCCGACCGCCCGGAGGTCGACGCGCTCGTCGACCTGCTCACCGACCGGATCGGCACCGACCAGGTGCTGGTGTGCGCCCGGCTCGACTTCGTCGACGACCTGGTGGCCGGCGAGCTCGAGGCCGCGGCCCTGGCCATGGACCGCGGCCTGCGCGAGCGCTTCCCGGACGTCGTCGAGGTGTTCCTGGAGCCGGTGCCGCGGCACGACGAGCAGCTGCGCTCGGAGGTGCGCGACCGCTACGGCGAGCGCGTGGCCGCGGCGCTGGAGAGCACGGGCCGGCCGCCCGTCTGAGCCCAGGTAGCCTGGTCGGGTGCTCGGACGACGCAGCAAGACCGACGAGGCCCCAGCCTCGCAGACCCCCGACGGCCCGGGGAAGAACCGCCCCACGCCCAAGCGGCGCGACGTGCAGGCGGCGCGCAAGCAGCCGCTCGTGCCGACGGCCCGTGCCGCGACGGGCAAGGGCGGCAAGCCGACCAAGGCCGCGCGCGACGCCGCGCGGATGGAGCGGATCCAGGCCCGTGAGCGGATGATGGCCGGCGACGAGCGCTTCCTCGGCCCGCGCGACCGAGGACCGGTGCGCCGGTTCGCCCGCGACTTCGTCGACGCCCGCTGGAACCTCGGCGAGCTGCTGCTGCCGGTGATGGTCGTCGTCCTGCTGCTGTCGTTCGCGAGCAGCGCGCTGAAGCAGTCGAACCCGGCCGTGTACGGCGGCGTCCTCGCCGTGACGTACGTGCTGGTGGTCATGTCGGCGGTCGACGCGATCTGGATGTCGTTGCGGCTGAAGAAGGCAGCGCGCGCCAAGTTCGGCGACGACCTCGACACCAAGGGCCTGACCTGGTACTCGGTCATGCGGGCCTTCCAGATGCGCCGCACCCGGGTGCCGCGCGCCGTCGTCAAGCGCGGCGAGTTCCCGGTCTAGCGCGGTGACCGGCTTCGCCGGTGGTCGCGAGCCGTGGTTGGCGCGCCAGGGGTTGCTCCGCAACGTCGTCCGCCAAGAGCTGGTGACCCGCCAGCTCGCGACGCACCTGCCGTCGTCCGGCACGGTGCTGGACGTCGGCGCCGGCCAGGGCACGCAGGCGATCCGCTGTGCGCGACAAGGGTTCTCGGTGGTCGCGGCCGAGCCCGACGCCGACATGCGCGCGGCTCTCGACGCGACGCTGGCGGGCCAGCCCGACGACGTCCGCTCGCGCCTGCAGACGGTCGACGCCGGCACCGACGACCTCGCGGCGCTGGCCGAGCACGGGCCGTTCGACGTCGTGCTCTGCCACGGCGTGCTGATGTACCTGGCCGAACCAGGTCCGGCGGTCGTGGGGCTGAGCGACCTCGTCGCACCCGGCGGGGTGCTGTCGCTGCTGGCGCGCAACGCCGACGCGATGGCGCTGCGGCCGGGGCTGCGCCGCCAGTGGGCCGACGTGCTCGACCTGCTCGACGAGGCCCGCTCCCCCGTGCCGCACTACGTCAACGAGCTCGGCGTGCGGGCGCGGGCCGACCGGCTCGAGGAGCTCGCGTCGTACGTCAGCGGGCGCCGCATGCACGTCGAGGCCTGGTACGGCGTGCGGGTGCTGACCGACGGCGTCCCGGTCGACGAGCCGGTGCCGGACGACGAGGACGAGCTCGAGGCGCTGCTGGCGGCCGAGGACGCCGTCGGACGCACCGACCCCTACCGCCGGCTGGGCACCCTGCTGCACGTCGTCGGCCGCCGCGCCCCGGGCTGAGGGCAGGCCGTAGGGTCGGGATCATGGACTTCCGCTACCTCGGCAACTCCGGCCTGAAGATCTCCGAGATCACCTACGGCAACTGGCTCACCCACGGCTCGCAGGTGGAGGACGACGTCGCGACGCAGTGCGTGCACGCCGCGCTGGACGTCGGCATCACGACCTTCGACACCGCCGACGTCTACGCCAACACCAAGGCCGAGACGGTGCTGGGCGAGGCGCTGAAGGGCCAGCGCCGCGAGGGCCTCGAGATCTTCACCAAGGTCTACTGGCCGACGGGTCCGGGCGGGCACAACGACTCGGGGCTGTCGCGCAAGCACATCCTGGAGTCGATCAACGGCTCGCTGTCCCGCCTGCAGACCGACTACGTCGACCTGTACCAGGCGCACCGCTACGACACCGAGACGCCGCTCGAGGAGACGATGCAGGCGTTCGCGGACGTCGTCCGGCAGGGCAAGGCGCTCTACATCGGCGTCAGCGAGTGGACCGCCGAGCAGATCCGGGCCGGCCACGCGCTCGCCAAGGACCTCGGCGTGCAGCTCGTCAGCAGCCAGCCGCAGTACTCGATGCTGTGGCGCGTCATCGAGGACGAGGTCGTGCCGACCTGCCGCGAGCTCGGCGTGAGCCAGGTCGTCTGGTCGCCCATCGCGCAGGGCGTGCTGACCGGCAAGTACCAGCCCGGCCAGCCGCCGCCCGACGGCTCGCGCGCCACCGACACCCAGGGCGGCGCCGACATGATCAAGCGCTTCATGGACGACGAGGTGCTCACCCGGGTGCAGGGGCTGAAGCCGGTGGCCGACGAGCTCGGCCTGAGCATGGCCCAGCTCGCGATCGCGTGGGTGCTGCAGAACGACAACGTGGCCACCGCGCTGGTCGGCGCCTCGCGCCCCGAGCAGGTGCACGACAACGTCAAGGCCGCCGGCGTCACGATCCCGGCCGAGGCGATGACGCGCATCGACGACGTCCTCGGCTCGATCGTCGAGACCGACCCGGCGCGCACTGCCGAGAACGCGCCGCAGAAGCGACCGAGCTGACGTGCCAGCGCTGCCCCAGGCCGAGGCCGTCGCCCGGCGCGCCCTGCTGGACGTCGAGTCCTACGTCGTCGACCTCGACCTCTCCGGTGCCGAGACCGACCCCACGTTCACGTCGACGGTCACCGTGCGGTTCACCGCGTCGTCGTCCGACGACACCTGGGTCGAGCTCAAGGCCGAGGAGGTGCTCTCGGCGCGGCTCAACGGCTCCGACGTCGACACCTCCGGCTGGGCCGACGGCCGGTTGCCGCTGACCGGTCTCGCCGACCACAACGAGCTGGTGCTGACGGCGCGGTACGCCTACTCCCGCACCGGAGAAGGCCTGCACCGCTACACCGACCCCGAGGACGGGCTGGTCTACCTCTACAGCCAGGCCTTCCTGGACGACGCGCCGCGGATGTTCGCCTGCTTCGACCAGCCCGACCTCAAGGCGACGTTCACGCTGACGGTCACGGCTCCCCCGAGCTGGACCGTGCTGGCCAACTCGGCCGGTACGCAGGGCGACGGCGGCCGCTGGTCGTTCGACACCACCGCCCGGCTCTCGACGTACCTGTTCGCGATCGTCGCGGGCCCGTACCACGGCGTGCGCGAGGAGCACGACGGCATCGAGATCGGCGTCTGGTCGCGGCAGTCCTGGGCGCCGCATCTCGACACCGCTCGGCTGCTCGAGACCACCCGGCTGGGCTTCGACTACTTCCACGAGCTGTTCGCCGTCCGGTACCCGTTCGGCAAGTACGACCAGGTGTTCGTGCCCGAGTTCAACGCCGGCGCGATGGAGAACCCGGGCCTGGTGACCTTCCGCGACGAGTACTACCTGCAGCGCGGCACGGTGACGGACGACGACCGCGAGGAGGTCGCCAACACCCAGCTGCACGAGATGGCGCACATGTGGTTCGGCGACCTCGTGACGATGCGCTGGTGGGACGACCTGTGGCTCAACGAGTCGTTCGCCGAGTACATGGCCTACCGCAGCTCGGCCGCCGCGACCGTGCACACCGGTGCCTGGACGACGTTCCTGGCCAAGCGCAAGACGTGGGGCTATCGCGCCGACCAGCTCTCGACGACGCACCCGGTCGCCGGCGAGGCACCCGACACGGCGGCGGCCCTGCTGAACTTCGACGGCATCTCGTACGCCAAGGGCGCCTCAGCGCTGCGCCAGCTGGTCGAGTGGGTCGGCGAGGACGCCTTCGTCACCGCCCTGCGCCAGCACTTCACCGACCACGCCTACGGCAACGCGTCTCTGGCCGACCTCGTCCGCGCGCTGACCGAGAGCAGCGGCCGCGACGTGCAGGGTTGGGCCGACCAGTGGCTGCGCACCAGCGGCGTCAGCACCCTCGCCGTGCGGACCAGCGTCGACGCCGACGGCGCGTACGACCGCGTGACGCTCGAGCAGACCACCCCCGGCGGCCCCCGACCGCACTCGGTCCGCGTCGGTCTCTACGACCTGGACGGCGACGCGCTGCGCCTGCGCGAGTCCGTGCCGGTCGACCTGCCGGCCGAGGACCAGGTCGAGGTGTCGGCGCTCGTCGGTCGTCCGGCCGCCGACCTGGTGGTCGCCAACGACGGCGACCTCACGTTCGCGCTGCTCGACCTGGACGACGACTCGCTGGCGACGGTGCGCACGCACCTGCACGGGCTGGACGACGCGCTCGCCCGCGCCCTGGTCTGGTTCGCGGTGGTCGACATGGTGAGCCTGGGCCGCTTCGCGCCGTCCGGGCTCGTCGACCTGGTGGTCAGCGCCGCCTCGCCCGCCGACCCCGAGGCCGTCACCGCGAAGGTGCTGCGCGACACCGTCGTCGCGGCCGACGGGTGGACGATCCCCGAGCGCCGCAACGAGCTGCTGGCCACGCTGGCCGGCTGGCTCGACGGCGAGGTGCGCGAGGCCGAGGCCGGCAGCGACCGCCAGCTCGCGCTCGCGCGCACCTTCGTGCGCGTCACCGCGGACGCCGACCGGCTGGTGAGCTGGCTCGAGCAGCGCGACCTGCCGCCCGGGCTGACCCTGGACGCCGACCTGCGCTGGCGCCTGGTGCACCGGCAGGCCGAGCTGGGCGAGCTCGACGCCGCGCAGCTGGCCGCCGAGCGCGACCAGGACCGCTCGACGGCCGGCGCCACCAGCGCGCTGACCGCTCGGGCCGCGATGCCCGTGGCCGCCGAGAAGGAATGGGCCTGGACGTCGGCGGTCGAGGGCCGGCTGAGCAACCACGAGCTCGAGGCCGTGGCGGCCGGCTTCTGGTCCGGCGACCAGGCCGAGCTGCTCGCGCCCTACGTGCAGCGGTTCGCCGAGGACTTCCCCGGGGTCGCGCGGCGGCAGTCGGCCGAGATGGTGCAGCTGTTCGGGCGGCTGCTCTTCCCGACGACGCAGGTCGACGAGGCGACGGTCGCCATGGCCGAGCAGCTGCTGGCGGACGGCGACCTGCCGGGACCGGCGCGACGCGCGATCACCGAGCGGCGCGACGAGATGCAGCGAGCGCTCCGGGCGCGGTCGGCCGAGATCGCCGTCCCTGGCTGATGTTCCGCGAGGTCCCGGTGCTGCCGGTGGTGGTGCCGGCCGCCGGCGTGCTCTTCGTCGTCCTGCTCTGGTCATTGCAACGCCGGGACCGCCTCGCCGCCCCATCGGCCGCGGTCGCCCTGGCGCTCAGCGTCTACGCCGCCGGGGTCGTCGCCAACACCGTGTTCCCGGTCTTCCTCGACAAGCCCGGGCGGCACGCCCCGTGGAGCGCGGCGCTGAACCTCGTGCCCCTCGCGGGGTACGAGGGCGGCGACGCGGTGATGAACGTCGTCGTCTTCCTCCCCCTGGGCGTCCTGCTGGCTCTTGTCCTCGCCCGGTCGCCGTGGTGGAAGGTGCTGGTCGTGGCGGGCCTGTCCAGCCTCGCCGTCGAGGTGGCACAGCTGGTCACGGCCCGCGTGCTCGGCGGTGGCCACGTGGCCGACGTGAACGACCTCGTCTTCGACGTCGCCGGCGCTGCGCTCGGTGTCGGGCTGCTCGCCGTGCTGTCCCGGCCGCCCGCCCTCGACGCGGTGATCAACCGGTTCCGCTGGGGCTGAGGCCGCTGCTCCGTCGTCAGGCCCGGCGGATGCGCAGCGGCCCCTTGGCGGTCGAGGGGTCGACGACGCGGCCGCCCTGCGTCACCTCCACGTCGCCGCTCGCCACCAGCCGTCGTGCGGCGCGGCGGGCGGGCTCCATCAGGTCGCGCCAGGTGTCCTCCGACCCGACCGCTCGGGCGGCGTCGGACGGGCAGATCGTCTTCCCGGCGCCGCGCTGGTCGAGGAGGTCGACGATCGTGGCCTCGAGCCGGCGATCGGTGTCGTCGACGCCCTGGCGGCGGCACGCGGTGGAGCAGTAGCGGACGGACTCCCAGTCGCGGGCCCACTTCTTGCGCCACTCGACGCGCCGCCCGCAGGACGCGCAGGTCTTGGCTTCCGGGGTCGCCACGTCGTCAGCCTGCTCCGAGGGCGTCGGGTCGGAAGGGCTCGCCATGACCGGGCACGACCAGGACTGGTCCGAGCTCGAGCACCGCGGCGCGCGAGCGTTCCAGGGCGGCCTCGTCCTCGGCCAGCGGATCCACCGCCGGGCCGTGGAACGACCACCACAGATGGGTGCACACGACGAGGCCCTGCTCGGTCTCGACCAGGGTGGTGACGTCCTGGGCGGTGTGCCCGGGGGTGGCCATCAGCCGCACCGACGGCGAGACCTGGAAGCCGTCCGCGGGCCGGTCGGTCCACGTGTCGTCCTGGTAGATCGCCCAGTGGTCGTGGAACCGCGCGCGCTCGAACAGCGCGGCGTTCAGCGTGTGGTCCGGGTGGTGGTGGCTGAAGACCACGTCACCGACGTCCGTGGTACTCAGGCCGAGCTCGGTCAGGGGGTCGAGGATGTCGCGGCGGTTCGACACCATCCCGGGGTCCACGACGACCGCGTGCCCCTCGTCGCGGACCAGGACGACGGTGCTGGCCACCCGGTCGTGGGCGTAGCCAGCGGACAGGACGTGCAGCTCGGCGGTCATGGGGCCATCGTGGCACCGGCGCTGCACCTACCCTGCAGACGGTGAACCAGTTGCCGCCCGGGACGGACCGCCCCGCCATCGACACCGCCCTCGTCGCGCGGCTCCTGCGGGAGCAAGCCCCGCACCTGGCCGACCTGCAGCTGCGTCCGAGCGACGCGTCGGGCAGCAGCAACGCCGTGTTCCGGCTGGGCGAGGGGTACGCCGTCCGCCTCCCTCGGTCCGACGACTACGTGACCGACCTCCAGAACGAGACCGAGTGGCTCCCCCGGGTCGGTCCTTCGCTGACGGCACCGGTCCCCGAGATCGAGTTCGCCGGCCACGCGTCCGCGACCTTCGCGCGTCCCTGGACCGTGGTCAGCTGGGTGCCCGGCGAGATGCCGGACGCACTCGACGCGCGGCAGCAGGGTGCCCTCGCCGCATCGCTCGGCGACTTCCTGCGCAGCCTGCATGCGGTGGACACCTTCGGTCTCGGCAGCGGCGCCGACCTCTGGGGCTACCGCTGCGGCGAGCCGGTGACCGACGAGATCGACTCCTGGGCCGCGGAGGCGGCGGGTGACCTGAGCGACCTGTTCGACCCGGTGCAGGTGCGCCGCGCGTGGTCCCGGCTGCGCGACGTCCCTTCAGCGAGCACGCCTGCGTGCTGGGTCCACACCGACGTCTCGGCCGAGAACCTCCTCGTGCAGGCGGACGGTCGGCTGGCCGGCGTCATCGACTTCGGAGGTCTCGGCGTCGGGGACCGCTCGGTGGACCTGCTGTACGCCTGGAGCATGCTCGACGCACCAGCACGCGAGGTGCTGCGCAGGGCCTCCGGTGCTGACGACGTGACCTGGACCAGAGCGCGCGCCTGGGCGTTCGTCGGGCCCGGGCTCCTGACGATCGCCCACTACCGAGGTCACCTGCCGCAGCGCACCGCACGCCTCACCGCCATGGTCGAGGCCGTGGCCGCCGAGGTCGGCGTCCACCTGCGCTGACCGGCCGCGCGTCAGGTCCAGGACCGCCTCGACCGCCAGATGGCGAGCAGCCGGCTGGCGGCCGCGAGCGGGCCGTCGCGGCGTCCGGGGGCGCGCTTGCGAGGCAGCTCCCTCAGCAGCTGGCGACCGGACTCGTCCGCGACAGCCGCGAGATCGTCCACCTTGAGCAGGTGGCGAAGACGGCTCTCGGTGATCCGAGGGCGCCACCCGAAGGCGCAGTGCTGCTCGAACGCCCGCCGCTCGGCGTCGGTTGCCGCGGACCCGACGAGGTAGCCCCACCTGCCGGCCTCCGGCCACTGCCGATCCCGTCGGTAGGCCTCGGCCAGGAGGATCCGGACCTCGTGGCTCTGCGGGCAGGTCACCACGAGCCCGCGGAGGCGGTCTCGAGCCTTGCGGGCAGCACCGCGCTCCAGGTCGGCCCGCGCCCGTAGAAGTCCCTCCACCCGGCTACTGGGCGGGACGCAGGCTCATGGGGCCGTAGATCTCGCTCTCGCCCTCGCGCAGGTGAACGGCGTCGACGCCGGCGTCGACCAGCGCGCGCCACTCCTCGCCCAGCCAGCTCTCGGCGTCCGACTGCGTGGGGAAGCCGGCGGTGGGGGCGTCGGGCGGGACGACGTCCGCGCCGTCCACGTCGACGTAGCGCCAGGTCCAGGTCTCGCTCATGCACCGACCCTACGACCTCGGACCGCTCACGCCTCCTGGGCCTTGGCGAGCACCGCCTGCACCGTGCGCCAGTTGCGCACCGTGCCCACCTTGCTGAACCGGCGGTCGGCGCCGCCGGTCATGAACGGCTTTCCCAACCCGTTGGGCGCCAGCAGGTATGCGTGGTCGCCGACCACCGTCAGCTCGGCGTCGTTGGTCACCGCGTCGGTCATGTCACGCACCGCAGCCCGCTCCGGCGCCGAGACGAGGAACGACACGTGGGTGTGGTCGGTGTCGTCGAACGGGACGTCGTCGACGACCTTCTGCAGCTGCGCGACGGTGCGGACCACGGTGACGACCTCGAAGCCGAACTCGTCCTCGATCGTCTTCTCCAGCAACGCCTTCACCTTCGCCGCCGACCGCAGGGGCGACGACATCACGAGGTTGCCGCTCGCGATGTGCGTGCGGACGTCAGCCAGCCCGGCCGCCTCGCACGCGGCGCGCAGCTGGGCCATCGGCACCTTGCGGTGCCCGCCCACGTTGATCCCGCGCAGGAACGCCACCCACACCGCCACGTCGTCCTCCTCAGCCGCCCAGCCCCGCGACCGCGCCGATGACGACGACGGCCGGCGAGGTCACCTGCTCGCGGGCCATCATGGCCGCGGCTCCCGACAGCGGCGAGCGCAGCACCCGCTCGCCCGGCAGTCCGCCGTCCTGGACGACGAGCACTGGGGTGTCCGCCGCCAACCCGTGCCGTACCAGCGCCTCCGCGATGTCGCCGATCGTCCGCACCGCCATGAGGCACACGATCGTCAGCCCGCTGACGGCCAGTCCCGACCAGTCGACCGAGCTGTCGGGGTGCTCGGGCGGCAGGTGACCTGACACGACGCAGAACCCTTGTGCCACACCACGATGCGTCACCGGCACGCCGACCAGCGCCGGCACGGCGACCGCGCTCGTGACGCCCGGGACGACCTCGACCTCGACCCCTGCCGCCACGCAGGCCTGCAGCTCCTCCATGCCACGACCGAGCACGAACGGGTCGCCGCCCTTCAGCCGCACCACCGTCCGGCCGGCCCGGGCGTGCTGCACCAGCAGCTCGTTGATGGCGTCCTGCGGGGTGGACGGACCGTGCGGCACCTTGGCCACGTCGACGACCTCGACGTCCGGCCGCAACCGGTCGAGCGCGGCCAGCGGTGCCAGCCGGTCGACCAGGACGACGTCCGCCTCGGCCAGCCGGTCGTACCCTCGGCGCGTGATCAGGCCGGGGTCACCCGGCCCGCCGCCCACCAGCACCACCCGACCGCGCGCCGCCCCGCGGCCGGCGGGCGCCTCCCCCGCGTGCAGCGCGGCCTCGAC
>NZ_BAAGXY010000125.1:0-14172 GCF_054779595.1 Angustibacter peucedani | reverse complement strand
GGCGGCCACCTCGGGGCGCCCGAGCCCGGCGGCGGCCAGCTGCTCGGCCGACGGCGCGACCACCTCCAGCTCGTGCTGCGCCAGGTCGAGCAGCACGCTCGCCACGGCGGTCTCGACGGGCTCGGGCAGGCGGTCGACGTCGTCCTCGGCCCGCACGACGCGCCCGCGCCGCACCGCCAGCGGCGGCCGGACGACGAGCCCCACGACGTCGGAGTGCGGCAGGTCGAGCGCGGCGCGGGCGACGTCGAGCGGCAGGCCCCGGTCGAGCGGGTGGTCGTCGTCGTGCTGCCCGACGAGGGACGCGAGCCGGGCGGCCAGCTCCTCGGCCGCGACGGGGTCGACGAGCCAGTCCCCGGCCGGAAGTGCGGCGAGGTCGGCGTCCGTGGCGCCCCCGGCCCGCAGGAACGCGCGGCTCGTGACGCCCCGCCGGCGCAGCTCGTCGCGCGGGTCCGGCCGACCGCCGAGGTCGAGCAGGTCGGCGGCGCGCGCAGCGGCCGATCCCCTGCGCCGCAACGCCGGCGGGTCGACGTCCAGGACGGTCAGGCCGGCCAGCACGGCGTGCCGGCCGGGGTCGCGCAGCAGCCCGGCGTCGCCGACGTGCAGCGGCAGCGGGCGGGCGAGACGTAGCCGCCACAGGTCGGACGACAGCGGTCGCACGTGCGCCTCGACCTGGGCCGAGCCCAGGTGCAGCAGGGTGGTGGACGGCGCGCGGTCGGGCAGGTCGCGACCGGCGGGGGCGCGCAGCCGCACGTCGACCGACGCCGTCACGACGAACCTGCCGGGCGTCACGAGGGCGTGGCCGCGGCCGACGTCCGCCCGCTCGACCCCGCGCAGGTTCACCGCCACGCGCGCGACGGCGGGGACGGCCTCGTACGGGTGCTCCAGGCTCTGCAGCCCCCGCACCGCGACCTCGGCCGGCGGACCGTCGCCGCCGCTCACGACGAGCCGGTCGCCGCGACGCAGCGTGCCGGCGTCCAGCGTGCCGGTGACGACGGTGCCGGACCCGCGCACGGTGAAGGAGCGGTCGACCCACAGGCGCACCGGGGCGTCGAGGTCCGGGGCCGGGAGCGAGCGCACCAGGCGCAGCAGCGCGGCCCGGACGTCGTCCAGCCCCTCCCCCGTGCGCGCGCTGGCGGCGACGACCTCGGCCCCCGCGAGCGAGGTGGACGACAGGCGCTGCACCGACTGCGCCGCAACGGCTCCGGGGTCTGCGAGGTCGCTGCGGCTGACGACCACGAGGCCGTGGCGCACCCCGAGCGCGTCCAGCGCGTCGACGTGCTCCTGGGTCTGCGGCTTCCAGCCCTCGTCGGCCGCGACGACCAGCACCACGGCCGGGACGGGCCCGACGCCGGCCAGCATCGTCGGCACGAACCGCTCGTGGCCGGGGACGTCGACGAAGGCCAGCTGCTCGGCGTCCGGCCCGGTGCCGAGGACGGTCCAGACGAAGCCGAGGTCGAGCGTCAGCCCGCGCCGGCGCTCCTCGGCGTGGCGGTCGGGCTCCTGGCCGGTGAGCGCGCGCACCAGCGACGACTTGCCGTGGTCGACGTGACCCGCGGTGGCCAGCACGTGCATGGGACAACCCTAGGAGCGGAGGCGGACGGGAATCGAACCCGCCAGACCGAGATGCCCGGTCTCGTCGGTGTTGAAGACCGCGGGGACCACCAGGTACCCAGACGCCTCCCCGCGCGGACGACGGAGCGCCCGCACGGCGTCCGCGACGCTACCGGCCGGCGGAGGCGTCCCGCGCGTCGGCCCGCTCGCGCTGCGGGACGACGGTGTGGCGCGGGTCCTTCGCCGAGGCCAGCCCGGCCTGGAACACGCCGAACCGCAGGGCCACCGAGCCCGCCGCCAGCGCGGCGCCCGAGGCCACCGACAGGGCGCGCGAGCGCCGGCCGAGCACCGCGCCGACGGCACCCGCGCTGCTCAGCACGCGAGCCGCCCGCATGAGGGCTCCGGGTCGGCCCTCGTGGTACGGCTGCGCCAGCGGGCCGAGCCGCTGCTCGAGCTGGCGGGTGGCCGCGAGCTCGACCGCGGTGCCGGCCACCGCGAGCCGGCGGGCCGGGCCGGACTCGTCGAGCGGCGCCGTGGCCAGCGCGACGCCACCGGCGGCGGAGGCGGCGCTGCCCGCGAACACGAAGGGCAGCTCGCGGTGCGCCTCGTGCCACGCGGGGACGGCGGTGTTGGCGATCAGCGCGGCGGTGTAGGTGGCGAGGGGCGGGCCGAAGCCGGCCGCCACGACCCCGGCCAACCGGCCCAGGCGCGGCACCCGGCCCGTGACGAGCGACGCCGCCGCGCCGCTCGCGGCCGTGGCGAAGGGCGCGAGCAGCCACGACCCCACCGAGAGCGGCGACGTCGGCTTGAAGACGCGCAACATGTTGAGGAACCGCTCGGGCCGGCCCAGGTCGTGCACCAGCGCCACCGTGCCCAGCCCGGCGCCGGTGGCGGCCCCCAGGCGGGCGACCCGCTCGAGCCCGGGGCGGCCGGTGAGCGCCGCACCCTCGGCCAGCACCGCCGACGCCCCGGCGTACCCGCCGAGGAACAGGTACAGCGGCACGTCGGGCTGCTTCCACACCGGCGCCTTCAGCACTGGGCGGCCGTAGTACGACGTGAACTCCGGCTCGGGGACGAGCGCGCGCTCCCTCATCGGCGCCGTCCGAGGAACGACGCGGCGCCGGCGGCCAGCAGCCCGGCCGCGGCGACCCCGACGTGCCGCCACATCGAGGGCAGGTCGCGGGTGGTGACCACCGGGTCGGGCGGCAGGCCGTAGACCTCGGGCTCGTCGAGCAGCAGGAAGAACGCGCCGGCGCCGCCGATGCCGTCGTCCGGGTCGTGGCCGTACAGCCGCGCCTCCGTCACGCCGCGGTCGTGCAGCGCCTCGACCCGCTCGGCCGCCCGCTCGCGCAGCTCGTCGAGCGGCCCGTACTGGATGGACTGCGTCGGGCAGGCCTTCGCGCACGCGGGCTCCAGGCCGGCACCGGTGCGGTCGTAGCAGAGCGTGCACTTGAAGACGCGGCCGTCGTCCTTGCGCTGGTCGATCACGCCGAACGGGCAGGCCGGCACGCAGTAGCCGCAGCCGTTGCACACGTCCTGCTGGACGACGACGCTGCCGAGCTCGGTGCGCACCAGGGCCCCGGTGGGGCACACGTCCAGGCAGGCGGCGTGCGTGCAGTGCTTGCAGACATCGGACGACATCAGCCAGCGCACGTCGCTGGCCGGGGGCGACTGGCGGGAGTCGTCGCCGGGGGCGCCGGGCGCCCCGAAGCCCGGCATGCCGAGGTCGGTGGTGCGCCGCGGCACCTGCTGCTCGACGAACGCCACGTGCCGCCAGGTGCTGGCGCCGAGCGCGGAGGTGTTGTCGTAGCTCTCGCCGGTAAGCGCCAGGCCGTCCTCGGGCACCGCGTTCCACTCCTTGCACGCCACCTCGCAGGCCTTGCAGCCGATGCAGACCGAGGTGTCGGTGAAGAAGCCGACGCGGGCGGGCGGGTCGGCGTACCCGGCGTCGGCGGCGACGTCGTCCAGCCGTCCGGACCAGCGGTTGCTCACGACGGGCTCCCCTCGGCGCGACGGCGGTGGTCGTCGACGAACGTGCGCAGCGCGGGACCGCGCGGACGTCGTCCGGGCCGGACGTCGCACGTCCCGACCTTGTCCTGGATGTGCACGTTGGGGTCGAGCGCCAGCCCCACGAGGTCGTTCGCCGAGTCGCCGGTCGACAACCCGTTGCCGCCCCAGTGGTAGGGCAGCCCCACCTGCTCGACCCGGCGTCCGGCCACCCGCAGCGAGCGCATCCGCTCGGTCACCAGCACCCGCGCCTCGATCGCCGCCCGGGCGGTCACGATGGTGGCCCAGCCGCCGTTGGTCAGCCCGCGCTCGCGCGCCAGCGCGGGCGAGACCTCGCAGAACATCTCGGGCTGCAGCTCGGACAGGTAGGGCAGCCCGCGGCTCATGCCGCCGGCGGTGTGGTGCTCGGTGAGCCGGTAGCTGGTGAAGACGTACGGGTAGGCGGTGCTCAGCGCCGGGTTGGCCGGGTTGGCGCCGGCCGCGTCGCCGACCTTCTGCACCGCCGGGTTGTGCTGCTGGGCGTACAGCGGGTTGGCGACCGGCGACTCGAAGGGCTCGTAGTGGGCCGGCATCGGGCCGTCGGCCAGCCCGACCGGCACGTACAGCCAGGCCTTCCCGTCGGTCTGCATGACGAAGGGGTCCTGCCCGCCGATCGCGTCGGGCCCCTTCGCGCCCTCCTCGGGCACGTGGTCCGGCGCGCGGTCGGGGATGAAATCGGGCACGTCGTGGCCGGTCCAGCGGCCCTGCTCGGCGTCCCACCAGACGTACTTCTTGCGCTCGCTCCAGGGCGAGCCGTCCGGTGCGGCCGACGCGCGGTTGTAGAGGATGCGGCGGTTGGCGGGCCAGGCCCAGCCCCACTCCGGCGCCACCCACGACTGCTCGCTCCCCGGCTTGCGGCGCGCGGCCTGGTTGACCTCGTCGGCGTAGACGCCGCAGTAGATCCAGCAGCCGCACCGGGTCGAGCCGTCGTCGGCCAGCTCGGTGTAGGCACCCAGTGCCGCGCCGTCCGGGCCGGTGCCGTTGATCTCGCGCAGCACCGCGTCGGCGCTCGGGTCGCCGTCCGGCTCGAGCGGGTAGTCCCACGTCAGGTCGAGCAGCGGACGGTCCATCTCGTCGGTGGAGCTCGCGAGCCGGGCCCGGACCCGCTGCCCCAGCTCGTGGTAGAACCGCAGGTCGCTGGTGGCCTGGCCCGGCGGGTCGACCGCCTTGTGGTGCCACTGCAGCATGCGTTGGGTGTTGGTGAACGAGCCGCTCTTCTCGGTGTGCGCCGCGGCCGGCAGGAAGAAGACCTCGGTGCCGATGTCCTCGGTGCGCAGCTCGCCGGACTCGATCTCGGGCCCGTCCTTCCAGAACGTCGCCGACTCGATCATCACCAGGTCGCGGACGACGAGCCAGTCCAGGTTCGCCAGGCCGAGCCGCTGCAGCTTGCCGTTCGCCGAGCCCACCGCGGGGTTCTCCCCCACCAGGAAGTAGCCCTTGCACCGCCCCTCGACCTGGTTGATGACGGTCGGGTACGTCGAGTGGTCGCCCGTGAGACGCGGCAGGTAGTCGAAGCAGAAGTCGTTCTCGGCCGTCGCGGCCTCGCCCCACCAGCTCTTGAGCAGGCTGACCGCGTAGGCCCGCATGTCGCCCCAGAAGCCGGTCTTGCCGGCATCGGCCTCGACGAAGCCGTCGAGGTCGAGGTGCTGCTCGGCGTGGGGCATCGGGATGTAGCCGGGCAGCAGGTTGAACAGCGTGGGGATGTCCGTGGATCCCTGGATGCTGGCGTGACCGCGCAGCGCCATGATCCCGCCGCCCGGCCGGCCGACGTTGCCCAGCAGCAGCTGCAGGATCGCGGCGGTGCGGATGTTCTGCACGCCGGTGCTGTGGTGGGTCCAGCCCACCGCGTAGCAGATGGCCGACGTCCGCTCGCGCCCGCTGTTGCGGGTCAGCGCGTCCGCGACCTGCGCGAAGAGCTCGGGCTCGATGCCGCAGACCTCCTCGACCACCTCGGGGGTGTAGCGCGCGAAGTGCCGCTTGAGCACCTGGAAGACGCACCGGGGGTGCTGCAGGGTCTCGTCGCGCGGGGGCTTGCCACCGACGGGGTGCCCGCCCGAGCCGGTCTTCTCCGACTGGCCCGCCTCGTGCGAGACCGCCCGGTCGCCGGCCGCCGCGGCCTCGGGCGTGTCCTCGTACTGCCAGGACGCCGAGTCGTACGTGCCGGTCTCGGGGTCGTAGCCGGAGAACAGCCCGTCGAGGTCCTCGGTGTCGGCGAAGTCCTCACCGACGATCGAGGCGGCGTTGGTGTAGGCCACGACGTACTCGCGGAAGTCCAGGTCGTTGCTCAGCACGTGGTTGACCAGGCCGCCTAGGAACGCGACGTCCGTACCGGCGCGGATCGGCAGGTGCAGGTCGGCCAGCGCCGAGGTGCGGGTGAACCGCGGGTCGACGTGGATCACCGTCGCGCCCCGGGCCTTGGCCTCCATGACCCACTGGAAGCCCACGGGGTGGCACTCGGCCATGTTGGAGCCCTCGATGAGGATGCAGTCCGCGTTGGCGAGGTCCTGCTGGAAGCCGGTGGCACCGCCGCGGCCGAACGAGGTCCCCAGACCGGGGACCGTGGAGGAGTGTCAAATACGGGCCTGGTTCTCGATCTGCACCGCGCCCATCGCCGTGTAGAGCTTCTTCATGAGGTAGTTCTCCTCGTTGTCGAGGGTCGCTCCTCCGAGGCTGGCGATGCCGAGCGTGCGGCGGGTGCGTCGTCCGTCCTCCTCCCAGGCCCAGGTCTCGCGCCGGGTCTTCACGACCCGGTCGGCGATCATGTCCAGCGCGGTGTCGGGGTCGAGGTCCTCCCACTCGGTGCCGCCCGGGCGCCGGTAGCGCACGGTCGTGACGCGACCCGGTGAGGTCACCAGCTGGGTGCTCGCACTTCCCTTGGGGCACAGGCGGCCGCGCGAGACCGGGCTGTCCGGGTCACCCTCGATCTGCACGACCTTCTCGTCCTTGACGTACACCTTCTGGCCGCAGCCGACGGCGCAGAACGGGCACACCGAGTCGACGACGCGGTCGGCGGTCTGGGTGCGCGGGCGCAGCGCGTCCGTGGTGGGCGAGCGCACCGCGCTGCCCCGGCCGAGCCGGTCGGCACCGGTGGCCTGGCGCAGGGCGGGCCACCCCTCGATCCAGGTCCGTGCACCCATGGCGCGATGCAACCATGACGGCCACCCGGCCGCCAGCGGGCGCGCCCAGCGCGCTCTCAGGCGGCGACCTAGGCTGGCCGCATGACCTCAGCGCCCCCGTCCGTGCGGCTCACCGCGTACGCCCGCGGCGGGGGCTGCGCCTGCAAGATCCCGCCCGGCGAGCTCGAGCAGGTCGTGGCCGGGTTGACCGGTCCCGACGACGCCGACGGCCGGCTGCTCGTCGGGCTGGACGACGGCGACGACGCGGCGGTCGTGCGGGTGCAGGGCGGCGTGGCGGTCGTGGCCACCGCCGACTTCTTCACCCCGGTCGTCGACGACGCCTACGACTGGGGCCGCATCGCGGCGGCCAACGCGCTCTCGGACGTCTACGCCATGGGCGGCGAGCCCCTGGTGGCGGTGAACCTGCTGGCCTGGCCGCGCGAGGTGCTGCCGATGGAGCTGGCCGCCGAGGTGCTGCGCGGCGGCCTGGACGTCGCGCGCTCGGCCGGGTGCGTGGTCGGCGGCGGCCACAGCGTCGACGACGCCGAGCCGAAGTACGGCATGGCCGTGACGGGCACCGCCGACCCGGACCGCCTGCTGCGCAACGACTCCGCGCAGCCCGGCCTGCCCCTCACGCTCACCAAGCCGCTGGGCGTCGGGGTGCTGAACAGCCGGCACAAGGCCACCGGCGAGGTGTTCGAGCAGGCCGTGGCGACGATGACCGAGCTCAACCGCGACGCCGCCCGGGCGGCGGTCGCGGCCGGGCTCCGCGCCGCCACGGACGTGACGGGGTTCGGGCTGCTGGGCCACCTGCACAAGCTGGCTCGCGCGTCGGGGGTGCAGGCCGTCGTGGACGCCGCGGCCGTGCCCTACCTGGACGGTGCGCGGCAGGCCCTGCGCGACGGGTACGTCAGCGGCGGCACGCGCCGCAACCTGGACTGGGTGCGCCCGCACCTGCGCGCGGACGTCGACGAGGACGAGCTGCTGCTGCTCGCCGACGCGCAGACGTCCGGCGGGCTGCTGGTGGTCGGCGAGCTGCCCGGCCACCCGGTCGTCGGCCACGTGCAGGCCGGCGAGCCGGGCGGCCCGACGCTCGTCGTCCGCTGACGTCATAGGGCGCCGGGACGCACCGTGGCAACCGTTGTCACCCGGCTGATCGCCGTTGCCGCGTCGTCCGTGCCAGGCCGTGGCGGCGTCAGGCGTCGCTGGAGCGCTGCCACAGGTTGATCCCGGCCTCGACGGCGTCGCTGTCGATCGCCGCCAGCTCGTCGTCGGTGAACCCCAGGTGGTCGAGCGCCGCGACGTTCGCCTCGAGCTGGCGCACGCTGCTCGCCCCCACCAGCACGGACGTGACGCGCTCGTCGCGCAGCGCCCACGCGAGGGCCAGCTGGGCCAGGGACTGGCCGCGCTGCTGGGCGAGCGCGTTCAGCGAGCGCACGTGCCGCAACGTCTCGTCGGTGAGCAGGTCGGTCGACAGCGACTTGCCCTGGCTGGCGCGCGAGCCCTCGGGGACGCCGTCCAGGTACTTGTCCGTGAGCATGCCCTGCGCGATCGGCGAGAACGCGATGCAGCCCACGCCCTCGGTCTCGAGGGTGTCGAGCAGGCTCTCCTCGATCCAGCGGTTCAGCATCGAGTACGACGGCTGGTGGATGAGCAGCGGCGTGCCCATCTGCCGCAGGATCGCGGCCGCCTCGACCGTCCGCTCGGGCGAGTACGACGAGATGCCGGCGTAGCGCGCCTTGCCCGACCGCACGGCGTGGTCGAGCGCGCCCATGGTCTCCTCGAGCGGCGTCTCGGGGTCGAAGCGGTGGCTGTAGAAGATGTCGACGTGGTCCAGGCCCATCCGGGCCAGCGACTGGTCGAGCGAGTCGAGCAGGTACTTGCGCGAGCCCCACTCGCCGTACGGCCCGGGCCACATGTCGTAGCCGGCCTTGGTCGAGATGACGAGCTCGTGCCGGTAGGGGCGGAAGTCCTGGGCGAACAGGGTGCCGAAGTTCGCCTCGGCGCTGCCGTAGGGCGGGCCGTAGTTGTTCGCCAGGTCGAAGTGCGTGATGCCGAGGTCGAACGCGCGGCGCAGGGTGGCGCGCTGGGAGTCCAGCGCGACGTCGTCCCCGAAGTTGTGCCAGAGCCCGAGCGAGACGGCGGGCAGCTTGAGCCCGCTGCGGCCGCTGCGGCGGTAGGTCATGTCGTCGTAGCGGCTCTCGGCCGCGCGGTACGGGGCAGGGATCATGCCCGCCAGTCTGCCCGGGGTCGTGGACGACGGGCACCCCGGGACGCACGACGGCCCCCCGCGCACTGCGGGGGGCCGTCGACGAAGGGGCGTCTCAGATGGGCTGGACGTTCTCCGCCTGCGGGCCCTTCGGGCCCTGGGTGATCTCGAACTCCACGCGCTGGTTCTCGTCCAGCGAGCGGTAGCCCTGGGTCTGGATCGCCGAGTAGTGGACGAAGACGTCGGCGCCGCCGCCGTCCTGGGCGATGAAGCCGAAGCCCTTCTCAGCGTTGAACCACTTCACAGAACCCTGTGCCATGCCGTCTCCTCCAGGGGACGTCCTGCGACCGACACTGTGCCGGTCTGCTGTGCGGTCATGCATCCCCACGTTGGAGCTGTGGCCCTGGCGAGCGGAGCCCGTGAACATCTGCTCTCGTGGCAGATACGCCACCACGCGAGCCGATCAACGCAAGAAACTTGAACTGCAGCGACGACAAGTATGCCATGCAGAGGCCTCGACGCCAGCCCCGCGCGGGCATGTCTCGACGGTCAGGACAGCACCCGCAGGCGGATCGTCTCGGGCATCTGCTCGAGCCGCTGGACGATCTCGGGGGTGTAGTCGGCGTTGACGTCGGTGACCAGGTAACCGACCTCCCCGCGGGTCGAGAGGTTCTGCCCCTCGACGTTGACGCCGTGCTCGGCGAACAGCGCGTTGACGGTGGCCAGCACGCCCGGCACGTTGCGGTGCATGTGCGCCAGGCGGTGCGAGCCGCCGAGGTCTCCCGCGCCGATCGGCGGCAGGTTGACCGACAGCGCGGTCGAGCCGCCCTGCGCGTACCCGATCAGCTTGCCCGCCACGAAGCGCCCGATGTCCTGCTGGGCCTCCTGCGTGCTGCCGCCGACGTGCGGGGTCAGGATGACGTTCGGCAGGCCGCGCAGGTCGGACTCGAACGGGTCGCCCTGCCGCTTGGGCTCGAACGGGAAGACGTCGATCGCGGCGCCGGCGACGTGCCCGGACTCCAGGTGGCGGCGCAGCGCGCCGGTGTCGACCACGAAGCCGCGCGACATGTTCATGAACATGCTGCGCGGGCGCATCGCCGCGAACTCCTTCTCCCCGAACAGGTCCTGGTTGCCGGGCCGGCCGTCGACGTGCAGCGAGACCACCTCGGCGGTCTCGAGCAGCTCCTGCAGGCTGCCGCACCGGCGGGCGTTGCCCATGGCCAGACGGTCCTCGGTGTCGTAGAAGAACACCGACATGCCCAGCGCCTCGGCGAGCACCGACAGCTGCGAGCCGATGTTGCCGTAACCGACGATGCCGAGGGTGCGGCCGCGCACCTCGTGCGAGCCCTTCGCCGACTTGTCCCAGATCCCGGCGTGCATCGCGGTGTTCTTCTCGGTGAGCCGGCGGGCCAGCGCGATGATCGCGCCGATCGTGATCTCGACGACGCTGCGGGTGTTGGAGTACGGCGCGTTGAACACCGCGATGCCGTGGCCGGTGGCCGACGACAGGTCGATCTGGTTGGTGCCGATGCAGAAGGCGCCGACCGCCTGCAGCTGCGGTGCGGCGTCGAGGACCTTCTCGGTGACGAACGTCGTCGAGCGGATGCCCAGCAGGTCGACGCCCGCGAGCGCCTCGACGAGCTCGTCCTCCTCCAGCGCCCCGCTGCGGGTCTCGACCTCGTGCCCGCTCTGGCGCAGCAGCTCCACGGCGTCGGGGTGGATGTTCTCGAGCAGCAGAGCGCGCACGCCGTCTCTCCCGGGACCGGTGGGGTGTGGACCACCAGCCTACGAGCCGTGCCCGGGGGCCGAGACCGCGGTCCGCAGCGTGGACGGCGGCGTGGACGGCAGCGTGGACGGCGGCCCCTAGGCTCGGCCCGTGCCCGGACCTCACGTCGTGCCCGACCCCGACGACCCGCGCGGCGTCACGGTGGTCGTGGGCGGCGTCCCGAGCAGCTACGTGCACCTGGACGACCCGACCCGCCTGGAGTTCGAGTACGTGCGCTGGACCGGCGACCTGCTCGACGTCCTGGCCGAGGCGGGCACGCCCCTGCACACCGTGCACGTCGGCGGCGCCGGCTGCACGCTCGCCCGGTACGTCGCGCACACGCGGCCGCGGTCGCGGCAGGTGGTGCTGGAGAACGACCCGGAGGTGCTCGCGCTGGTGCGCGACACGTTCGGGTACAGCCGGCGCAGCGGGTTCCGGCTGCGCGAGGCGGACGGGCTGGCCGGCCTGCGCGACCTGCACGACGGCTCGTTCGACGTCCTCGTGCGCGACGCGTTCGCGGGAGACACGACGCCCGCACACCTGACCACCACCACCTTCGTCGGGCAGGTGGCGCGCGTGCTCGCCGCTGACGGCGTCTACGTCGCGAACGTCGCCGACCGCCCGGGGCTGGGGCTGGTCAAGCGCGAGGTGGCGACGGTGTCCGCGGTCTTCGGGCACGTGCTGCTGGTCGGCGAGACCCAGCACCTGCGCGGACGGCGGTACGGCAACGTCCTGCTGGTGGCCTCGCGGCGGCCGCTTCCGGTGGCGGACCTGACCCGGCGGGTGGTCGCCGGACCGGTGCCGACGCGCGTCGTGCCGCCGGCCGAGGTGCGACGGCTGGCGGCCGGAGCCGACCCGATCACCGGCTAGCCCTGCTCGCCCGACCCCTCGGTGCGCAGGAACTGCTCGACCTCGGCGGCGAGCTCGTCGGCCGAGGGCAGGTGGGCGTCGTCGGCCGCCAGCAGGCTGCGGCGCCCGGTGGCCCCGGCGTAGGCGTCGTACTGCTGCTCGAGGGCCTGGACGACGCGTGCCACCTCCTCGGACTGCGCGACCTGCTCGGCGATGGCCTCGCGGGTCTCCTCGGCCGCCGTGAGCAGCGCCGAGCGGGGCGCGGCGATGTGCGCCTGGTCGGTCAGCCGGTCGAGCAGGGCGGCGGCGGCGTCCGGGTAGGGCGTCTCGGACAGGTAGTGCGGCACCTGGACGACGAAGCCCATGGCGTCGTGGCCGGCCTCGCCGAGGCGCAGCTCGAGCAGGGCCGCGGCCGACCCGGGAATCTGCACGGTGCCCGGCCAGCTCGAGCCCTGCGGCACGATCTCGGAGCGGTTCGCGTGCCCGATCACGCCGAGCGGACGGGTGTGCGGCACCGGCATCCCGATGGCGTGCAGCCCGATGGTCGTCGAGACGTCGAAGTGCTCGACCAGCTGGGTCACGGCGGCGGCGAAGCGCTCCCACTGGGTGTCCGGCTCCGGCCCGCGCAGCAGCAGGAAGACCCGGCCGTCGAGGTCGCGCACCGCGTGCAACTGCAGCTTCGGCTCGGCGTACGAGGCGTAGTGGTCGACGTCGTAGACCATCGCCGGTCGCCGCGAGCGGTAGTCGACCAGCTGGTCGGCGTCGAAGGTCGCGACGACCTCGTGCGGCAGCGACTCCAGCAGGTGGTCGGCGACCAGGCGCGGCGCGGACCCGGCGTCCACGAAGCCGTTGAGCGCGTGCACCAGCACCGGGCCGTCGGCGGCCGTGCGCTCTGCGCCGTCCCGGCGCTCCGGCGCGAGGTCGGGCGAGGGCTCGGTGAGCGTGTACAGGCTGCGGGGGTCGAGCACGTGGTCCTCCGTCGTCGGCGGCGTGCTCCCCGCACCGGGTGGCCCGGGTCGCGTCGCCGTCCCGTGCAACGTCGGAGGTGGGCAGAACCATCCCGGCACGCCGGGAGTCCGCACCGGCTCCGGCTCAGGCGGGGCGGACGTCCTCGTCGCGCGCGGTCAGCGGCAGCGGGCGGCCGTCGCGGCCCAGCCGCAGGCGGCGCGGGTTGGCCACGGGACCGGAGGAGCGCGGGCGCTCGCGGGTGCGCTCGCTCGCGCCGCTCGTGCTGCTCTCGTCGCTCATGGCTCCCCCTCGTCGGTCGGGCGGTCGTGCCCTCCTCCATCGTCCCACCGCGCGAGGGCCGCCCCGACCACGGCGAGGGCGGTCGGGGGTGGCGTGCCTCACACCGCGCGGGCCTGTGGACGACGCCAGCGGGCGATGGTCCGGGCTCACTAGCGTCGAGGGATGCGCAGCGACAGGAGCGACCCGCGGTGACGGGCGTGCGGGTGTCGGTCGACACCGGCGCCGTGCGGGCGGCTGCGGACGCCGTCGGCGAGGTGGCGTGCGGGCTGCGGGCGCTGCTCGACCACCCCGGGCTGCTGGAGGGGAGGGCGGCCGACGCGGGCGACGACGACCTGCGCGCCGCCCTGGTCGACCTCGGCCGGCGGTGGGACCACGGCTGGGGCGTGCTCGCCGCCGAGTCGGCGCACTGGGCCGACCTGCTGGCCGGGGCGGCCGACGTCTACGACACGGTCGAGGGCTCGGTGGCGCGCAGCCCGTGGGCCGGGTCGCGGTGACGGCGGTCCCCCGCGCGTTCCCGACCGCAGCGTGCGGCGCGGACGTCGTCCCGGGCCGTCCCGAGCGCGTGGCCC
Source organism: Angustibacter peucedani (assembly GCF_054779595.1). Lineage (NCBI taxonomy): Bacteria > Bacillati > Actinomycetota > Actinomycetes > Kineosporiales > Kineosporiaceae > Angustibacter > Angustibacter peucedani. The sequence continues at coordinate 819 of NZ_BAAGXY010000125.1, read as the reverse complement.
AGGTGGCCGACCAGCTGCGCACCCTGTCCGACGGGCTGCTGCGCTGGACCGCCGTGCTGCGCGGCCTGGTCGCGCTGGACTGGCACGGCCTGGCCCGGCAGGCGCTGCCGCCGACGGTCGACCTGGACGCCGAGCCCGCCGCACGTGCCGGTGCCCTGATGGCCCAGGCCGCCGACCACCTCGCCACCCACGCGCGCGTGCTGGGCGCGGCGCAGGCCCGCGCCGACGACGCGCTGCGGCTCGACGTGCGGGTGCCTCTCGCCGCGTCCCCCGCGGCGGCGGTGGTCCTGCGCACGGTCGTGGAGCAGGAGGTGCAGGCGGCCCGGCAGGCCGTGCGGGTCAGCGGTGCCGGGGCCGCCGAGGGCCTGCGCACGGCGGCTGCGCTGGCCCCGGTGGCACCAGGGGTCCTGGGCCGGATGACCGGCGCGGCCCGCTCGTTCGGACGCGACGAGGTGGTGGGAGCGCTGGAGGCGCAGACGCAGCTGCTCGCCGTCGCGGCCCGGTTCAGCGGGGTGCGGCTGCTGCTCGACCCCGGCGGTTACGTCGACGACGGCGAGGCGCTCACCCGGGCCTCGCTGCACCGGCTGACCCACCCGCGCGAGGCGGTGGCCGACCAGCTGGACGTCGCGACCTGGCACGAGAACCACGGCCGCTGGTCCGGGCACCAGGCCGTCGCGCTGGCGCTGGGGGTCGCGGGCGGGGCCGGCTCGGCCGGGTCCGGTGCCCGGGCGGCGACCCTGCCGGCGAGGGCGATAGCCCTGCTGCCCGGCTCGCGCGGCGCGACGCTGCGGGCGGCGGTCCGCGAGCGCCCGGTGTTCG